>NZ_JANSIQ010000012.1:0-11682 GCF_047502685.1 Synechococcus sp. OH20
TCGCCGTAAAGCGGATGGGGAAACCCCACCCGCCTGCGCGGTGGGGTAGTTCATCGAAGCAGAGCCCCCCATTCTGCTGGGAGCGGTAGCCGGCCTAGGTCAGGCCCACTATACTAAACTAACCATTGGCCTGGCCCGACCCATGTAAAGCAAGTAACGGAGAGGGCCGATACGTTTGCATGCCCACTGACATCCAGGATCCCCACCCATGACGGAAACAGCTGACCTTTGGCCACAGCTTTTGGGACAGTTGCTGGATCGGCAATCTCTGAGCGAAGCCCAAGCCGAACAGTTGATGAACGGCTGGCTGCAGAACCAAGTGCCGGATGTGGTGTCGGGGGCGATCCTGGCGGCTCTGCAAGCCAAGGGGGTCAGCGCCGGTGAACTGGCCGGAATGGCGCGGGTGCTGCAGCGGGCTTCGCTGGGATCCCCGCTGGACTTGCCCCTGTTGGTGGATACCTGCGGCACCGGCGGCGATGGAGCCGGCACGTTTAACATTTCTACAGCCGTGGCCTTTGTGGTCAGTGCAGCCGGGATCCCGGTGGTGAAGCACGGCAACCGTTCGGCCTCTGGCAAAGTCGGCTCGGCAGATGTGCTGGAGGCCCTGGGGGTGAACCTCAACGCCGAGCCAGAGCGGGTGCGGGCGGCGGTGGCGGAAGTGGGCATCACCTTTTTGTTTGCGCCTCACTGGCACCCGGCCATGCGGGCGGTGATCCCCTACCGGCGGGCCCTCAAAGTTCGCACCATTTTCAACCTGTTGGGGCCCTTGGTCAATCCTTTCTACCCCAACCGCCAGGTGATCGGGGTGTACGCGCCGGAGCTGGTGCCGGTGATGGCCGAGGCCCTGTGCCTGTTGGGACGGGAAGGAGCCGTGGTGTTGCACAGCCGGGAAGGTCTCGACGAGGCTGGGCTGGAGCGGGCCACGGATCTGGGCCTGCTCTCCCAGGGATCCCTGCGCACAGAAGTCTTGAACCCACGAGATTACGATCTCACACCTGCGCCCACCTCGGCTCTCCAGGGGGGAGACTTGGCGGAAAATGCCGCCATCCTCACCCGCGTCCTCCAGGGATCCGGAGCACCTGCCCAGCAGGATGTGGTGGCCCTCAATGCCGCTTTGGCTCTGCAGGTGGCGGGAGCTGTTCCCGATTGGGGATCCGGAATTGCCCGAGCGCGGGAGATCCTTGCCAGCGGCGCCGCCTGGGATCGCCTGCAAAAATTGGTCGATTTTCTGGCTTCCTAAAACTCCCGCCCTCGCCCAAAAGCCAACACCTCCTCCACCCCCAGGCGAGGCTTGCGGGGCAAGTTGCCCGGAGCTGGGTAGCCCACCGCCAGGAGCATCACCGGCACGTAGCGGTCGGCAATGCCGAACTCCCGCTTCACCCCTCCCGGGTCAAAGCCGATCATCGGCCCGCTCACTAACCCCTTCGCCTGCGCCGCGATCATCAAGGCCATGGCCGCCAGCGCCCCGGAGCGAATCGCCTCATCTCGCGCCAAAGCGGGATTGTTGGCGTAGGTGGCTTGGGCCATATTCACCCAGCCTTCCGCCCGCTCAGGAGAGAGGATCCCGGCAGCAACGGCTCTCTGGACAAGTTCAGGCAGCTTCTCATGCCCCCGCAGATCCCCCAAGATGATAAACACCACCGCCGCATCCGCCACTTTCTGCTGGTTGTAGGCCAGGGACTTGAGGCGTTCTTTGTCCTCGGGATCGGCAACGGCAACGAACCGCCAGTGCTGGATGTTGAAGGAAGAGGGGGCTTCCGTAGCATAGGCAACCAGCTCTCGGATCTCCGCTTCCGATAGACGACGGCTGGGATCAAACCTGTCGGCGGAAATCCGCTCTTTCAAGGCGGCTAGGGCGTCCATAGGGATCCTCTGAGGTGTCGGTCAAAGGCTGCTGCCCCCAAAGGCGGAGGCAAGATTGGTAAATGCTATACATTCCGTGCTCAAACGGTATGCCTTCTTTGTTATCTCCTTTTTTTGGGCCTGTGGCAACCGGGTGAGGCATGAGTTGGGCTTTGGCAGAGCAGGCGAGCGGGATCCCTGACGCAAAGGCAGGTATGATGGAGAAGTAACCCGGTCTGGTCTGGATCCTGGGGTTAAATGTTGGATTGGTGAGGTTGATGAGGAGAAGCAATCGGTGAACTTCGGTCGAGTGCTGACGGCCATGGTTACCCCCTTCACCGATGAGGGGGAGCTCAACTACGATGAGGCCGCTCGTTTGGCCGATTACTTAGTAACCCACGGCAGCGACGGCTTGGTGGTCTGTGGCACTACGGGCGAGTCTCCCACCCTGACTTGGCAAGAAGAGTACGAACTGTTCCGCGTGGTGCGAGATGCTGTGGCCGGTCGGGCCAAGGTGATCGCCGGGACTGGCTCCAACTCCACCCGCGAGGCCATCGAAGCCACCCGCAAGGCTGCCCAATTGGGCTTGGACGGCTCTCTGCAGGTGGTGCCCTACTACAACAAGCCTACCCAGCTCGGCCTTTACGAGCACTTCAAGGCCGTTGCCCAGGCCAGTGACCTGCCCATCATGCTCTACAACATTCCCGGACGGACGGGGGTGAGCCTGCAGCCGGAAACAGTGGCAAAATTGGCAGAATTGACAACGATTGTCGCCATCAAGGAAGCCAGTGGTACAATGGAAGTGGCTTCAGAAATTCGGCGGCTTACTCCCTCCCATTTCGCTATTTATTCGGGAGACGACTCCCTGACCTTGCCGATTTTGTCTTTGGGAGGCAGTGGCGTGGTCAGTGTAGCCAGTCACCTGGTTGGGCCACAACTGCAGGAGTTGATTCAGAGCTACGCCAAAGGGCAGCACGACCAAGCTTTGGCCCACCATTTGCGTCTGTTTCCGTTGTTCAAGGTTTTATTTGTCGAGACCAACCCCGTTCCGGTCAAGGCAGCGCTGGAGATGCAAGGTTGGCGAGTGGGTCGGGCGCGTCTTCCCCTAGCGCCGCTGCAGCCCAGTTCTCGGCAAGTTTTGCGACAGGTGCTTGAAGAGATGGGCCTACTGGCTGAAGCGAAGGGATCCAAGCAAATGGCGACGAAAGTTTCATGATGGCACCTTGAGGTTTTGCTTCCGCTATGACCGGGGTTTGCAGGGAGTTCTTTTGTGGTGTTTGACCTGTGGGTAAGTAGCTTTTTCCCTGAAAAGCTCTTTCCCCCTTTGGGAAATGGATGAGTTGTGGCGGCTGAGTTCAGCTTTCACCCACAGCTGGGTCGGGGATGGCTTGCGCCAATTTCTGTTTTTGCTTTTTACTGTTGAGGATCTAAGTTCATATGCCAACATCACGTTCTTCGGTTGCTTCTCGTTCTGTGACTCCACAAACCACCTCTTCCGTGCAGATGATTCCACTGGGTGGCGAACGGGAGATCGGCAAAAACACCTGGGCCTTCCGCTACGAGGATGACATTATCCTCTTGGATGCCGGTTTGGCTTTTCCAGAGGAGGGTATGCACGGCGTGAATATCGTGCTGCCGGACATGACCTACATCAAGCAAAACCGTGACAAAGTGCGGGGGATGGTGGTTACCCACGGCCACGAAGATCACATCGGCGGGATCCCGTATCACCTACGAGAATTTGATATTCCGGTCATCTACGGCCCCCGATTGGCGCTGGCCTTGCTGGAGGAGAAACTGCGCGATGTGGGGCTATTGAACCGCACAGAATTGCGCCCCGTCGCCCCCCGCGAAATCGTTCCTTTGAGCAAGCACTTTTTTGCCGAATTCATCCGCAACACCCACTCTTTTGCCGATAGCTTTACGGTGGCTCTGCACACGCCGGTGGGTGTCATTATCCAGACCGGTGACTTCAAGATCGACCATACCCCGGTGGATGGGGAGCGCTTCGACCTGCAGCGGCTGGCCGAGCATGGGGAAAAGGGGGTGCTGTGTCTGATTAGCGACTCCACCAACGCCGAAGTGCCGGGGTTTACCCCTTCCGAGGCTTCTGTACTGCCCGGTCTCACCAAGGCGATTGCGGGAGCCAAGGGGCGGGTGATCATCACCACCTTTGCTTCTTCGGTACATCGCCTCAATTTGGTGTTGCAGATTGCCGAGCAGCAGGGCCGGGTGGTGTCTTTGCTGGGCCGCTCCATGTTGAACGTGGTGGCTCACGCGCGGCGCCTGGGCTACATCCGCTGCAAGGACGAAACGCTGCAGCCGATGCACGTGATCAACAGCCTGCCGGACGACAAAGTGATCATCCTTACCACCGGATCCCAGGGCGAACCGCTGGCTGCTCTGACCCGCATTGCCAATGGCGAGCACCCGCAGTTGCAGATCAAGCCGGGAGACACGGTGGTGTGGTCGGCCAACCCGATCCCGGGCAACACGCTGGCAGTAACGCGGGTGATCGACAAGCTGATGGAGCTGGGGGCCAATGTCATCTACGGCAAGGACAAGGGGCTACACGTTTCTGGCCACGGCTGCCAGGAAGATCAAAAGCTGATGATCGCCCTCACCCGTCCCAAGTTCTTTGTCCCCACCCACGGGGAGTACCGCATGCTGGTCAAACATGCCGAAACGGCGATGAGCATGGGGATCCCGCGGGAAAACATCGTGATTATCGGCAACGGCGATGTGGTGGAGGTCAACCGTGAACGCATTGCTGTCACGGGCCGCGTCCCCTCTGGCCTGCAGATGATCGCCGCTTCCCACGATGGGGTGGTCATGGACGAGATGCTGCAGGAGCGCCAGCAGATGGCCAAAGATGGCATGGTGACGGTAGTGATCAGCTTGGATGGCAGCGGCCAGTTGCTCTGCACGCCGCAGGTGCAAAGTTTGGGCCTGGCGGGTGAGGGCAATTCTTTTAAAGGATCCGACCTAAAACCCCTGCTGGAGGACACCCTCAAGCAAGCTTGGCCGCGCTTTGCCCGCTCGCTGGAGCGGGGCAGGCTGGAGATCGACTGGGCCGGCCTCAAGGGGGAGGTAGAGCGGGTGGTGCGCCGCTTTGTCCGCGAACAACTGCCCGGCAAGCCGACGGTGCTGGTTTTTGTCCAGTCGCCTGAAGAGGAGTCTGTGCCGGTCACCTCTCTGCCAGTTGGCGAAGTGGGGCAGGAGCAGGTAACCTTGGGGCGGCGGCGGTGGCGGCTTCGTAAGAGGGGGTGGCTGGCTCTCACGGCTTCCCTGGGCTGGAGAAGGGGAGTTCTGCTTTTGGGAAGCTGCTAGACGAGAGCTCTGCCAATGCCTCGGGAGAAAGGGATCCCACCTCGCTAAAAGGGGGGCAGCGGCGCTGGGGCGGGACGGGCTGCTGCAGGATCCTCAAGAAGGCCTCGGCCAGCTCGGCATATCCCCGGTCGTTGGGGTGAAAGCCATCGGCCAGCGGGCCGGGGAAGAAAGACTCGCGGCGGTAGGAGCGGGGATCGCAGAGGAGATCCACCACAGGGATCCCTTCTTGGCTCAAGGGGTTGATGGCCCGTTGGCTGAGGCCGACGGAGACCCAAGCCAGCAGTTGCCGCAGGCTGCTGGGCTGCTGCTGCCCCAGAGGGATCAGGGCGAAGTTGGGCAGGTTGGCCACCGCCAGGCGGGCTTGGGGAGCGCGGGCCCGCACCGCCTGCAGCAGGGTTTGGTAGTCGGCGGCAAATTGTTGGATCTGGCGCTCAACAAAGGGCAAGGGATCCTCGCCGCGCAGAGCCCGTTGGGCTGCCGCGAAGACAATAGCGTTGGTGTCGTTGCCGCCCACCCAGAGGGTGATCAGGGTGGCGTCGGGAGGGATGCGCGGCACTTGATCCTGGAGCAGGTTGGCCGGGATCCCTTCCCGCAGGGCTTGCATGGCTGGGCTGAGTACCGCTCCTGAGCGGCCCAAGTTAATCAGCTCCACCGGGCCGGGCAGCAGGCGGGCCAGGCGGGGGACATACCCCGTCCCGTTGGGGCAGTCCAGCGGCTCTGAGCGCTGCGGGCGGGTGCCGGCAGCGTTGGCTGGACCATCGCAGGAGATGGAGGCGTTGAAGCCAACGGCATCACTGGCTCCCAGAGCAACGTAGCGGGTGAGGGCGGGCGGGCTGGGTATGAGAACAGCGGGGGGAGATCCAGAGGCTTCGGAACAAGCAGTTAGCCCCCACCCCAGCATCCCGATTGCCAGCGAGAGCAGCAGCAACCGAACGGGTCTGGGGGCTTGCCTCTTTTGCCAAGTAGGGGAGCCCATGGGGTAGCTTTGCTGCAGAGGTGGGGGAAGCCCCCAGCCAAGCTAGCCGAAGATTGGCCAATTGGCGAGTATGGTGGGAGTATGGCGCTGCGTTTTTGCAAGTCCCGCACCTACCACGATCCCCTGCACGGCGCCATTAGCCTAGATGGCGGGGATCCGGTCGAGGCGCTGCTGATTCGCCTCATCGACACCCCGGCCTTCCAGCGCCTGCGCCGCGTCCGCCAGTTGGACACCGCTTTTTTTACCTTCCATGGCGCTGAGGGATCCCGCTTCACCCACTCGGTGGGAGTGCTGCAGGTTACGCGGCGCCTGTTTGACAAATTGGCCCGCCGCTACCCAGAGCTGCGCCCCTACCGCGCCGTTACCCTGGTTGCCGCCTTGCTGCACGACATCGGCCATGCCCCCTTTAGCCATGCCGGCGAGGAGATCTTCGGCTGCCGCCATGAGGTCTGGACGGCCCGCATCGCGCGGGAGGATCCCCAGATAGCCACGCTGGTGGCGGAGTTTGACCCGCAACTGCCGGCCCAACTGGAGCAGGTGTGGCAGAAACAATTTCCCCTGCCGCTGGTGGGGCAGCTTATTGCCAGCCAACTGGACTGCGACCGCTTTGACTACCTGATGCGCGACAGCCTGCTCACCGGCGCCCAATACGGCCACCTGGATCTGGATCGCATCCTCACGGTGTTGGACTACGACCCGGAGACGGGATCCCTCTCCATTCCCGCCCGCAAAGGCCTGGGAGCCATCGAGCACTATCTGGTGGTGCGCTATTTCATGTACACCCAGGTGTACCAGCACCCCAAGAGCCTGTGTGCCCGCTTTATTTTGGAGCGGCTCTTCAAGCGGGCCCAGGTGCTCCTGCACCAGGGAAAGATCGAGCTGGATCCCATCTTGAGTGCCTGGTGTTGGGCGGCGCTGGCGGTGCAAAAGGGGGATCCCTTCGAGCTGCCTTTGCCCCTCTATCTGGCCGCTGACGATGTGATGTTCAGCTACCCTTTTCGCTTTTGGGCCATGGCGGGGAAGGATCCCATCTTGGCCGATTTGGCGCGGCGCTATTTGGATCGGGATCTATTCAAGGCCCGCAACCTCAGCCGCCTGCCAGAAGAGCGACGCCAAGAGCTGGTGGCAACTCTAAGCCAGAAGATGCAGCGAGATGGCTTGGATCCAGAAAGCTATTTGGGAATTCGCTCGGCCCACGTCCAGGGCTACAGCTTCTACGACCAAGGGATCCAACTCAAAACCGAGGACGGCTACGTGGAAATTGCCCAGCTCTCGCCGCTGGTGCGATCCCTGGTGGAAACGCAAAGCCAGGTTTGGCTGATCTTCCCCCGCCCCTACAGCGATATCGTAGAGAGGGCTTTGTCTGCCTAGAGGATTGGCAGATCCCAGGGCTAGGGCATGGGCAAAATCCGTTCCTTATCTGAAAGAGGGAAGCAAGAGTGGGAATCCAGGAGATCCTGGCGATGGTGTTGGCGCTAACGGCCCTGGCGATTGCCTTGGTGGCGCTGCGGCTGGGGCGGGCGCTGCGGGCTTCCCCCTGGCTGCGGGATCCCTTGCCGGAGCAAGCGGCAGAGGTCGCAGCGGCCCTGGAGCGGCTGGCGGTGATCGTGCCTGCCTACAACGAGGCGGAGAATGTGGTGGGCTGTCTGAGCAGCATCCTGGACAGCACCGCCGCCCCGCTGCAGGTCTGGCTGGTGGACGACGGCTCCACCGATGCCACCTGGGAGCTGGCCCAGGCCCTGGCTGCCGAACGGCAAGATCCGCGGCTGCACCTGCTCCAAGGGGATCCCCGCCCCCAGGGTCAAACGTGGGTGGGCAAAAACTGGGCCTGTGCCCAAGCCGTTGCCGCCCTGGCCGCCCAGCCTGATCCCCCCGACTACCTGCTCTTTCTCGACTGCGACGTGCGGCTGGGATCCGCTGCCATTGAAGCAGCCCTAGGACAGTTGCTGGCAAGCGGCAGCGGCTTGGTAAGCGTAGGGCCTCAGTTGGTGTGCGGCTGTCTGGCCGAGTGGCTGGTGCAGCCCATCATGATGGTCATCTTGGCGGCAGGCTACGACTTTGCCGCCGTCAACGATCCCAAGCGTCCCAAGGCCTTTGCCTTCGGGCCGTTCATGCTGTTTCGCCGCTCCGCCTACGAGCAAGTGGGCGGACACGCCGGCGTGGCCGATGTGGTCATCGAGGATGTGGCCTTGGCCCAGCGCATCAAAGCGGCTGGCCTGGGCTTGCAGATCTGCCTAGGGGGGTCGCGGGTGCGATGCCGCATGTACGCCAATGGAGCCGCCCTCTGGGAAGGGTGGACGAAAAACTGGTTCCTGGGCCTGGAGCGCAACTGGGCCCTCGCCGTGTTGGCGATGGTCACTGTCTTGGGCATCTGCAGCCTGCCCTGGCTGGGGTTGATCCTGGCTGTGGCTACGGGATCCCCGCAGGTCTTGGCGGCCAGCCTGGCCGGGATCCTAGGCCAAGGGGTCATCCGCCTGCTTCTATGGCGTTGGGCCCACCTGCCGCTGCGTTACTGGTGGCTGACGGCGGTGGGAGGCTGGGTGACGGCAGCCATCATCTTGGCTTCTGCCATCCGCACCACCAGCGGGCGCAACTGGACTTGGCGGGGCCGTCCCCTGGGGTCAAACTAGCCTGGATCCTCTGAAATCTGTTGGGAACATGGTCTAATGGGGGATGTTCGGGGAGCATCCCAAAATAAACAAGCGGCGTTGACAAGGTGTTTACAAAGGTGGGATAGCACCATGCAGGCTTTGGTCATCGGCTCCGGGGGACGGGAACACGCTCTGGCCTGGAAGCTGCTGCAGTCTCCCCAGGTTACACGAGTCTACTGTGCCCCCGGCAACGGCGGCACGCAGCAGATGCCCCGCTGTCAGTCTGTGGCTTTGGCGGCCACCGACATCGAGGGACTGGTGCGATTTGCTACCGTGCAAGGGATCCGCCTGACGGTGGTGGGGCCGGAACTGCCCTTGGTGGCGGGAATTGTGGACGCCTTTCAGGCAGCGGGGCTGCCCATTTTCGGCCCCAGTCGCGCCGCCGCCCAACTGGAGGGAAGCAAGCTCTGGGCCAAGCAACTGATGCAGGAAGCGGGGATCCCTACGGCTCCGGCTGTGGGCTTTGCCGACTTGTCCGAGGCGCTGGCCTACCTGGATGCAAGGACTGCGTCAGGCAAAGGCAGCTATCCGGTGGTGATCAAAAAAGATGGGCTGGCCGCCGGCAAGGGGGTGACCGTTGCCCATAGCCGGGAAGAAGCCGTGCAGGCTCTGGAGGCGGCCCTGGCCAAGCCGGGCGAGCAGGTGCTGATCGAGGAGTTTCTCGCCGGCCAAGAGGTGTCGGTGCTGGCCCTGACGGATGGCCAGATCTGCCTGCCGCTGCTGCCCGCCCAAGACTACAAGCGCCTTGGCGATGGCGATACCGGCCCCAACACCGGCGGCATGGGGGCCCACGCTCCGGCAGACTACTTGGTAACCCCAGAACTGTTGGCCCGCATCCAAGCCCAAGTGCTGGATCCCACCCTGCAGGCGCTGCAGCGGCGGGGCATCCGCTACCAGGGGGTGATCTACGCCGGCCTGATGATCACGCCCAATGGGGATCCCTATGTGTTGGAGTACAACTGCCGCTTCGGGGATCCCGAAGCCCAGGTGATCCTGCCCCTGTTGGAAAACCCTCTGGACGAGGTGCTGCTGGCCTGCATCGAGGGACGGCTGTCCGAGGTGCAACTGAAGTGGAAACCCAGCTACGCCGCCTGTGTGGTCATGGCCGCCTCCGGCTACCCTGACAGCTACGAGCGAGGGATCCCCATTGCCGGCCTGGAGGCCGCCGCCGCCACCGGGGCCCTGGTGTTCCATGCCGGCACTCGCCAGGTGGGCAAGCAGCTTCTCAGCGACGGCGGGCGCGTCCTCTGTCTCACGGGCCAAGGGGCAACTCTAGCAGAAGCGCTGCGCCAAGCCTATGCCGCCGTGGAGCAGGTGCAGTTCCCCAAAGCCCACTACCGCTCCGACATCGGCAGCCGCGCCCTCGGGTCTGCCGTCCGGCGAGGTGTGCTGCCCGCCCAGTAACCCCCTCAGCTTCCTAGGCAGAAGCAAGGCCCCAGAGAGGTCGCTTCTCCGGGGCCCCTAAAGCAGTTTTTAAAAAAGCTTTGATGCTTAAACCCTAGCTCCTCTGGTAACGAGACTGCAATGATAGTATCAAAACCTCAACTTTACTTTAAGCTCCTCAACAATAACCCTCTGCTTTGCCCGAGCACGGAGATCGCCCTGTCGGCGCTCTCTCCTGCAACGATCTGGCCCTCTCTTATCCAAGAGGGATCCCGCATCAAGTGGCTGGGGTCATTCCAGTGGCAGAAGGGGTAGTTGCCTGCAGCGGCCCAAAGCACTGGAGAATCGTCTCGCCTAAGTGCATTCAAACAACTGAGCTTAACGTAAGGTGCGGAATTCCCCACCCGGGTGGGGATGGATAGCACCCTCTGACTGATTCTGGATGTATTGCTTCACAATTTCTAGGGAGCAAATCATGCCAAAGCCTAGCCCTTCCCAATACACTTTATTGACCGGTATTTTGTTACAAACACTACGTGCAAGTGAATTCTAAAAACTGCGTCAGCGTCGCTTCTTAGTCTGCCATTCTCGATGCTACACTTACTGGGGCTTCGACTAAGTCACAAAAGGTGACTGAAACTGTACTGGTAATCAGGCGGCAGACCTTTCGGCTGTACCCTAACAAAACCCAAGAGCGGGCTTTGTTGTCTGCCCGCCGTTTGCACTGCTACCTCTACAACGCTTGCGTTGCTCACCGACGCTATGAGTACCGACGCAACCGCCGGACGGTTACTTACCTTGAGCAGCAGAACCTTCTGCCAGAGTTCAAGCAGGCGTGGCCGGAGTTTGCTCAACTCAACTCCCATTCTCTGCAAGCTACGGTCAAGCGGGTAGATTTTGCCTATCAGCGCTTCTTTCAAGGGCTGAGTAAAAAGCCTAAGTTCAAGTCAATCAAGCGGTACTCCGGCTGGACCTATCCCAGCAGTTCGGGGTGGAAAGTAGCCAGCAACGGTAAGCACGGCACCGTTACTCTCAGGGACTTGGGCGTTACCCTGAGGATGCGGGGCAAAGCCAAGGACTGGGGGAGGCCTACCACGCTAACTATTGTCTACAAGCCAACTTTACGGCAGTGGTATGCTTCGTTCACTGTAGAGGTAGAAGTACCTCGGTCTAAGTTTGGTTCCCGGTCAGATTTGAAGTATGAGTCCATCGTTGCCTACGATTTGGGCGCCGAGACCGCCATAACCTTATATGACGGGAGTGAGTTCTATGAGGTTGCTAATCCTCGGTTTACGCAGAGGAGTGAGGAGAAAATTCGCAAGACCGCCAAACTTAAGCGACGAAAGCGTGCACCCAGGAAGGGAGTGAAGGCTTCTAGGAGATGGAAGAAAATCAACCGGCTAGAGGCTAAGCTCCAAGCCAAGGTTGCTCGCCAGCGTAGAGATTGGCAACACAAGGTTACCTCAGAGATTGCCCGTCGTTATGACATCGGGGTAACTG
>NZ_JANSIQ010000013.1:0-56006 GCF_047502685.1 Synechococcus sp. OH20
TTCTCTCCTTCCTCTTGAAACCTGTACCCTATTTTAAATTAACAGGCTGTAAGTAGCAAACTTTATATTCAGCCATGGTTTACCTCACAACCAAGTTTCCAAATAAGTCACCCTCTCCATTCCATTCTTTTTCTAAAAGGCGAACCTCTAGCTCTAACAAACGACGATAGGTTAAGGAATAGTTAGTGACTGGATGCTTCCACTTTTCCTGCTTGCGATCTTCGTAAATTTGAATCATCTTTTTCCGCCCTTCTTCGCTAAGCCAAACTTGTTGTCCTCGTATGATGAAGTCTGCTTCTGGATCCCATTGTTTACGATTCACTGAAGCTACGATTGGCATATCCACAAGAGGCACGCGAAAGATTTCCATCAAGTCGAGAGCTAGAGGGGGTGCTTGAGAGCGAGGCTGGTGATAGAAACCGAGAGCAGGCTCTAGGCCTACCGTCAAAATAGCGTTCATGACGTCTTTAAGCAAAAGGGCATATCCAAATCCCAGTAGAGCATTAAAGCGATCCTTAGGGGGCCTTCGGTTTCGGCCTGAAAATCGCATCTCCTCTGGCACCTTATCTGATAGCACATAGGGCAAAGCGGCAAAGTAAAGTGCCGATAGATTTCCTTCCAAACCCAGCAAGCTTGATAATGACTCTGCTCGATCAACTTGCTTGAGTACTCGCCTCATTTGGTCAATGGCTTGCTCTACCTCTGGTGGACGAGCAGATCCCAGCCGCATCAAGAACTTACGCTGACTTTGACCTCGACACGCAACCAGCTTCCGAGCTAACTTCAAGCACATTTGAGGATCGCTCAGGGCCTGGTACTGTCGGATCCGGCGTTGGATGCTTCCGTGCCGGGGATCTAGGCTACCAACGTAGCGTCCACCCCCAGAGATTAGGTGAATCCCAATGCCTTGCTCAGCACAGAAATAAATGGCCTGAGTTGAGATTTGAGAAAAACCGTGCAGCACAATTTGCCCGGTTTGCTGAGCAGAGATAAACTCTTCGTTTTGGTTTCGGTAGCTTACTTTAAGACGGAATCCGCTGCGCCCTACCCGCGCCCCCGGCTCTAGAATGTGGACACACTGCCGTTCATCGTCTTCCGGGAAGAGGCGAATAGGCTGCCATTCTCTATCATGAGCTAGCCGCGCTTCTTCAGGTAAGCACACAGGGGCCAGAGAGCAGCCTGCGCAGAGTCGCTCGTTGTCAGTAATTGGGGGACGGAGATGGGATTGGCGCAGCAACCTTGCTTGCTCGATTGCCTGACGCACAGCTTGGCGCCCGGCATCATCGAGGGGAACGCGCACTAGCACATTGTCGCCGTGGTATCGAATTCGTCCTTCAGGGATTGGGATCCCCAGGACAGTTTCCATCAGATAGGCATAGGCCAAGATCTGCAGCCGGTCGCTTTCCCAGGCTTGGGGCTGGTTGTCCGGATCCCGGGCTGCCCGACCCCTTTTATGCTCATAAGGAATAATCTGACCGTCGCGAGTACGCAGGGCATCTACCCGTCCCCGCAAACCCAGATCCTCGCTTTCTAGAAATAGATCCTCCCAATCTTCCCCCTCTTGCTTTTCTAGCTCTGTATGTAGCCGCCGACCAGCAAAAATAGCTGCGTTTTCACTGTAGAGCTCCTCAACTTCTTCTAGGTAAAATAATCGTGGGCAGTAGGCCAATGCATGCAACGCTGAAACACGAATCAAATCTGAATCTATCTGTACAGAGAAATCAGCCAACGATAGCGGCATAATCCAAAGCTCCAAAACATAAACAACATGAAGAATATGAGAAAACCTCAACAATACTGAAAAAACCTTCTCCTCAGATAGAGGCAAAATCTAGTCTCAAAGCACTGCCCGTTCTCGCATACATGTGCAAGGATGACAGCAGACAGCAGCTAATCTGGCCGAATTTCTGTCCAGGCCAGTTCAGGTATCTCCTCACTCTCAAGAGTTTGGAGCAAGTACCTTTGCCAGCGGGTGCCACGGGCTCCTACGTGATCGACCCAATACGGCAAAGTGAGGATCCCGTCCTCATCTCGAATTAGCCATCGACTCTGCTTGGGAACTACTGGAATTGGCGTTATCGAGTTAACAAGGTCACGGCTCTCCCCCAAGCTCAGTCCTCCGGATCGGTTAATCGATTCGGGATTCTCAAAGGCTCTTTCCAAATCATGAGCAAGGGATCCTTTAACCAGCACTGCAATCTGCACGTCAGTGAGTAATTGCTGATAGTCAGGACGGGCGTTGGCCGGATCCCGAATGTCTTTGCTTTTAAAGCGACGAAAGGTGCGGATTACCGTAGAAAGTTGAGGTTGGCTCAGTAGGGCGATTGCCAGTTGAGCACCACAATAGCGACGCCGATCCCACTCTCCCAGCAAGGAAAGCAGCATCCCATAAACAGTAGCAGGTGGCGGCACCGGATAGGTTTCGGCAAACTCCCTGGCCCAAGATTGACGAAAGCAAGCAATAGGTACCTCAACCTGAAGCTGAATCATGCTGCCTCCCTAGAAGAAATTTGACTTTGAATTATGGCAATTAGGTCGTCAACCGTTGACTTAATGCCCGGACTTACATGAGCACCTAATTCAGCTAGCTTCTCCCCATCCTCAGTTTCGGCAGCAGCTCCTGCTAGCCATAGCTCTTGAGGATCTATATCTCCTACTTGTACTCGACGCACCAAGTCTGGCATGCTTATTTCTCCCTCAGAGTTTTCTTCAAAACAGTAGAGCAGGCGGGGCGAAAAGTCGTGCGTCCAGCGCAAGACTATGCTATCTGGTGAAAAATCGTAGAGAAAGCGGGAGTGATTGCCGGCTACCTCCCCTAACGAAACCAGTCCCCTCACTACTTCAACTACTCGCTCTTGCCGCTGAAGTCGAGCAGGGGTCATTGCAAAACCGTATTGATAGCGAGTGGCATGCACTTCTGTTCCGTAGAGAGAAGTGGATCCCTTCTGACCGCTTCTTGCATTGAAGGTTATATCGCCACTGTACGGTCGGGTGGAGATTGCCCGAGTTACCTCTAAAACACCGCGCCTAGCAGTGGTAGTGCCTTTGGCCGGCTTTTTCCCCTTTCCTTTAGATGAGCTTTCGTCTGAGGCATCTACTTTAGCTCCCTCCGCGCGCATAAAGCCTAAAACATCATCATCAATGTACAGATCAGGATCAAAATTAGGCTCTTCCCACTCGTTGTCGTTAGTTTCATCATTCCAGCGTCGGTTGACCTTGCAACCGCTTCCTGATGTTTGCCAGTAGTAACGCAATGCCCAGCGAATTGCTTCAGCAGAAACAGTAGTATGCACTTCATTTTTCCAGAGAATCTTTTGCAGGGTAGTAATATTGCCCTCACTCTCGCCGCGATTGTTTGCAGCGGTACCATAGTTGGTCAAAATGTTGCCGAACAGGTGAAAAGTCATGGTTTTTCTCCAAACTAGGTTGCTAAGTTACTGCTACGTTGATTTTTTGTCTGGCTCACAAGCTTCTACTTTGAAGATTATAGTCTTAGTCCTCTTCTAATTCGGCAGGAGCAATCAAGTCAGTACCGTCCTCATCGGGCTCATCTTGAGTTTCTTCCTGACGCTCCTTACCTTTGTAGCTTGCTAACGCCAGAAGAGCCAGATCCCGTGCTTTTCTCCACTCTTTGGGATCCATAACTAAGTCCATCAAATCATCCCAGTGCTCTTGAAGCGTTGGTATTATCCCAGCTTTTGCCCAAAAGTTAGTAATAAACTCACGGAAGCTTTCTGCATTTTTACATCGAGCTAATCCAGTGCGAATACGTACGTTTTCCCTATCAAAGTTAGTCTGCTCTCCTCGATCTTGAGCCTTCTGATATAAACGACCATAGGTAAAGCGAATAGCCTCATGGCAGGTCTGGACAAACCAGCGTTCTCTATCATCCATGTCTGCTCTCATGACCATCTCACTTAAACCTCTGCGTTCGTAGCACAGTTGTTGGAACCGCTCGTTACTGTTAACCCAACCTGAAAACCCGGCATACCAAGGATGATCTCTTGCCAGATTTTCAGCAATCATCTCACGAGCAAAGCTTGTTGCGATAAAGCTTCCTTCCTCCGCTTTTGTCTTAAGGATAACTCGATCTGGTAGTACCGCTTTGCAGATCTGGTAGTTTTTGCAGGCATGATACTTTGCTTCTACAGTAAATAGATCTGTGCGAGACTTTTGTTGGCTCGACCAGGGGACAGAACCTAGAGTAAGAACCTGACATCGAGTTACCTTAAATCCTCGAGAAGATTCTGTAACCTCTTGATATGTCAGAAACTTAAGCCCAGCATCTCCCAAACCGGCAGCATGTAAATCTCGATAACTTGCATAACGGAGCCGAGGATCTTGCCGATAGCCTGCATAGACCTCCATATCGGTAATCTCAGGAACCACCAGAGCATATTGAGCTTTTTGATCCTTCAGCCGTGACCGAAGAATGTAGTAGAAGGAAGAAACAGGAGCGTAGAGGAGTATAAAGGCCATCTCTGGAGACTCTTCAAAGCTTGTATCTGAGGGAAACGCATTATGTCGCACAACGGCACCTGGATTAAGCCAGCCAGCAATGCTAATTGGCTGCCTAAGCCAATTACCGTCTTTATCGCATAGATTTTTGGCAAATTCCTGATGGACATAGCTTTCTAAAGCTTTGTACTTGATAATGATGGGTGGGTAGTTCTCATCGATCTCTAGAGATTCAGTTTGCTCACCAAGAATTTTGCGAGTTTTGTTATGTTGTAAAAATGTTCCCAAGATCCCCTGGTGAATGATTACCTGTGAGTCTTTCCGCATTGACTTACTATCAATCCCTCGCAGTGCGATAAGTCCATTGTTAAGCTGAAAAGACTCTTTAAGCAGCCAGTCAATGACCTCAAAGTCATTTCCCTGCCAGAACAGTTGGACTTGTCGAGGTGTCAGTTCCCAAGTTAGGAACCCCGGCCGCTTCTCTGGTGGAATCTCTTGTTCTATCTGCTTAAGAGTCATCCACAGCCCAGCCAGACCTGCTCGATGCAGCAGTGTCAACCCAGGATGTCCTATGTGTAGCTTTAGCTCAGTCATGGCGTGCCAGATTCCTCGCTATAGCTGATGTATCCAGGCTCTGTGACGAAATAAAATCCACGTCGCTGCCAATTCCACCACTCTATCTCTTGATCTGGAATCCGAATCGGAATTGCCCAGGCTTGAGCCTCTTGCAGAAAAGCTTGCATCTTCGATAGCTTTTGCCCCTTGGCCAAAGCTTTTTCCTGCCGACCTTTAGCAGCTTCCCAAATAAACTCCTGATCCTCTGCTAGAAGCACCGTTATTGTGTGTCCACTTTTGCGTAGGAAGCTTGGGTAAGTGCACCAATCTTGATCAAGGCAGGCCGATTTTACTTCAACGGGCTCTTTTTGGCTGAGCTGAGAAAGAATGCTAGCTAAATCCCGCTGTGAAACGCGCTCTAGTCCTCTGTATTTAACCTCATTAACTAGTTTTTGCCCGCTTTCTAGTTCTTCTGCAGTATAGGGAGAGCTTTTATCCCATCTGTAGAGGAGAGCTGTACAAGGTTCTTCTTTTTCGCTTTTCATTCTTCGATTTAGCCGACCCAATCGCTGAACCAAAGCCGTTGCTGGAGCCATGGCAGAGACAAGTAAATCTGCACTTAAATCTAAGGACATTTCACAGACTTGCGTAGTGACAGCAAGAACAGGTTCTGGCTGACTAAAAGCGTTGATGACCTGCTCATGCTTGGTGAGTCTATCTTTGTAGCGAAAGCGACTGTGGTAAATTAAAACTTTGGCTTTTATATCTTTTAGTTTTTCCTTGGCAACTTGATAAATATCAATACAACTGGACACTGAATTAGTTACCCATAGAACCTTTTGCCTCTCCTGAACTGCCTTGATGACTTCCGGCCAAATGAGCTTAGAGTGGGTGGGGTCACCTTCTGCTTGTATTTGATAGCGCTTCAGTTCTTCTAGCTCTCGCGGTCCTTCAACGGGATCCTCTATAGGTTCACCCAACTCATCCATCACTCGCTTAATTGCCTGGAGCTGTCCTGGGGTAAAGCTAGCGCTCATCAAGAGGACAGGTGCACCTCGAAAAGTCCGTAAGAATCTCAGTAAAGCGCCGAACAATTGATTGTCATAGGCATGCACTTCATCAAAAACAAAGGCAGATTGAGCTAGAACTGGCCATGAAAACAGTGACCTTCTATTGTTTTGCATTAAACCTAAAATGGAATCCACGGTGCAGATAATTAATTTCTTTCGCCATGCTTGCAGCGCAGCCAGACGAGATGAAGTTGCCTCATCTTTTTCGCCCTCTCCGGTTAGCAGCATTTCTCGATCTAAGTCTGCCCGCGAGTGCATCAGCATTTTTTCTATTGGGGATCCCTCGGCATAGTCTAGGTAGCCCTGAGTAGCTGTTCCAGTGGTAGGGTAGCCAAAAAACAGCCGCTTTCCCACTGCCCACTTTTTTGCCCAAGCATAGGCTCCTAAGGTTTTCCCCGTACCACAGCCTGCTTTTACCAGTGTTACCCGACAGCGGGTATTAGCAATTTGCTCTTGGAAGGGTCGTAGAGAATTTCCTCCTAGTTTCTGGGTAACCAGTTGCTCTAGTTCGCTTTCCTGAAGAACCAAACTCAGGGTATTAGAGATCCAATCCTGTAGGTTTTCTCCCTCTGATGGCAAGATCGATCCTGCCAGATCTGCAGCGATGACTGTGGCTTTAGCCGCCGCCACCAATGCCCGCTGATCTGAGCTTAGACTCTTGGCAAAGTCTCGGAACTGATTTGCCAAGGTATGTAAATGCTCTTCTAGCTGTTCTTTTTTCCAATTTGCCGAAGGTACATCTGGAATCTCTTCTGGCAGTCCAAGTTTCTGGGATCCCAGTCTCAATATGGATTGAAAATCCCGATGGTCAGTGTAAATACGAACCTCAGCTCCTGTGCCATCCGGTAACTCTGTAATTTTGTGTGATTCCTTGCCCTGTGAATCCACTCCTGCCTTGAGATGATGTCCGATTGCTGCCCAAGTAGCCAAGAGTAGCTCCTCTTCGGTAAATGCTTTCCGTAGCCACTCCCGAAATGGGCTAACCTGTAAGGCGAGTATGCCGCTTAAAAATTCATGTCGAATAAGTTGTTGCTTATTGTGAGCTCTCCAAGCCTTCTCAAGTCTTGCTTTTGATTCGGCGTCTAAAATTGATGACTTGAGATAAATCATCTCTTGGAAATGTTGGTTTGCCTTGCCCCAATCATGTAAATAAGATCCCAGCTTAACAATAGATTTCAGACGACTTGCGTCCTTCAACCTCAACTGCTGCTGAATAGTCTCTCCTAGATGCTCTGAAAGAACTTCAGCCGCTGATAATACAGCCGTGACATGGCCTGTAAGCTTAGCAGCGCCTTTTGCTTGAGCGTACTCTTCTTCGGATTGGCGGCTGGGATCCCGTTTCTCCAGAGATTTTGCCAGTAAAAACTTAAACATTGTAGATCTCTCCTTACTTGTATGGTAGAAAGAACCCGCAGCCCATGCGCCGTCGGCCACCTAGGCCTACTTGCTGTAGACGAATTGAATCTTCCTCTTGTAAGTTCTCTACCAATGTTGAGAAACCTATGATTGTATGCCCCTTGATTCTTAAGGTTTTACGCAGAGGCTTTCCGGTTTTATCTTGCAGTACTGTTACCTGGCCTGAAATCTTTAGCTTCTCTAGCTGAGCCTGAGCAGCTTGGGCAAATGTATCCGGCTCAGTGTAGCCCTTGATCGTAACGATTCGAGCTTTCAGGGAAGTACTTGGTTTGAGAGTAAAAATCTTAGGGATCCCTAGCTGTACCTCATGAGATCCAATCTTCAATTGTTTACCGGCTAGCTTGTACACCTCCGCCACTGCCTCGATAGGTAGTCGAATCCTAATGTGGGAGTGTGGAGTTAGTAGGATTTTGCCTTGTCTATCTCTGATCCCTGCTGTTGTCAAAATACTGACGCAGGGATTCCGATGCAACATCGGCACTCGGTGACACAGTGCCGCCAATAAGCCGTATCCATGATCTGCCGGGAGCGTGGCTCCTCGTACAGGCAGGCACAAGTCTACTACGAGGGTAAGGAAGTCTGTTGAGTCAGGTGGTGAAGCCTCAGCAGTCATTGGTCTGGCTCCGCATACAACTGCAGTGTAAGGCATCCCAGAAAGGAGGTTACTGGGGGCTCTTATCCCTTGTCAAGTGATAGACAGCGCCCTAAGGCGATCAGTGGATAGGGCAGTCAGGGGTGTTAGAGCCTGCTGCCACCAGCAAAGCACTTCTGACCACAACGGCCATTTAAGGGTGCTCAACGCCCGGAGGCTTACCTTCGACAATATCATCGTTCTCGGCTCACTGCATCTGTGAGTCAGTTCTGGGAATAGTTCTCAGAAGGCTGTTGGATCCCCCGCCCCTGCATAGGCAGGCTCAAGGGGCAGGGCTTAGGATGGCTTAGCATCTTTCTGCTTTTCATGTCTCCCCACTGCACTGCCTATGAACTTGTTCTTCGTTGCCAAGCCGCAGCCGTTTTCTCTTCTACTGATCGCGCTTCAGCTAGCTTTGGGAGCACCAGCAACAGCTCATCCGAGTTCTTTTTCTGGAAGTGACTCGACGGCGATAGCAGTTCAGAGAGTAACAGAAATCCATGGCGGAGCCGGCCCTTGGGCAGTGATCGGCTATCGCATGGGGACGCGCGCTCTGGAGGAGCTAGGCTTAATGGATCCAACTCCCCACACTTCTAGGAACCGTTTTTTGGTGGAGGTTATTCACGAGTCGCCGCCGGAGATCCCGTTTGTGTGTATTGTGGATGGCTTGCACGCTGCAACAGGAGCCAGTTTGGGCAAACTGAACTTGAAGCTGGTGGAAGTTGGCTCCCTGGACAAGATGCGCAGTGTGGTGATCCACCGAGAGACCGGCAAGCGGGTGGAGTTTCAAGTTTTGCCTGAGTTTATCGCCAAATACCGGAATTTGCCCCCGGAACAACTGGCGGCTGCAGGCCAGGAAGTTCTCCAACTGGCCGATGAGAAGCTCTTCCGCTTCACGATTAGCCCTTAGCAGGAAATCTTGTTTTGGGATCCCTTCAGCATTTGTCAATGGCCTGGAGATAAACTAGCAGGCTGTTTCACGCTATTTGCACTAAACCCACTAAGGGATCCGCGCTTGGGCAAACACATCCTGGGGAACAACCTTCAAGCCCGGCAAGCAATCGTCTTGGATGGCCTGGGATCCTGCAAATGTCTGCGGCGGGGCATCGGGGTAGAAGACGGTGATGCTCTTGGCCTGCGGATCCACAATCCAAACGCGCAGGATCCCGGCCTGCAGGTAATCTGCTGCTTTTTGAACCACAGCCCCAAAACTCTGACCTGGAGAAAGAATCTCAACCACCAGCTCGGGAATGGCGGAACAAGGCTCATCGGCCATGGCCTCAATTGGCAATCGCTCATTGGAGATGTAGGTGATATCCGGGATCGGGATCCAGGGCTCCGCATGTCGGGTTAGGACAATTGCCCATTCAGTATGAGCGGATCCCGGCTTGGGACACTCAGCAGCGGAGCACCAGTCCTCAAGGATTCGCCACAGGATGGGCTGGAGACGAGCGTGGAAGCGCTTTGGCGACATGGGTTCATATTTGGGAACAGCTTGTCCATCGACCAGCTCGTAGGTAATATCTTTCTCTGGCAGGGCAAGAAATTGTTCGGGAGTAAGTTTTTGATCTGAAGTCAACAACTCTGTAGTTGCCGTCACAAGAGAGCCCTCCTTGTTGAGAATAGCCAAGTTCTTGCTCAAGCCAATTCTCTCTCGATCTGCCTCAATCTCTTGGAGTGGGTGTCTGCAAAGATAACCGCACTCAATTGTAAACTCAGCTCACCCACTAAGGGATCCGCGCTTGAGCAAACACATCCTGGGTGATAACTGCTAGACCTGGCAAGAAGTCATCTTGGATGGCTTGGGATCCTGTAAAGGTCTTTGGTGGGGCATCGGGGTAGAAGACGGTGATGCTCTTGGCCTGCGGATCCACAATCCAAACGCGAGGGATCCCGGCCTCTAGATAGTCCGCTGCTTTTTGAAGTACAGCCCCAAAACTCTGGCCAGGAGAAAGAATCTCCACTACCAGTTCGGGAGCTGTTGGACAAGGGCCGTCTTCCACCTGCTGCTCCGGCCAGCGTTCAAACGAAACATAGAGCAAATCAGGAACGGGAAGCCACTTCTGACCCTGCCTTTGCAAAACAATTGCCAGCTCTGTATATACATCTCCCTTGCCCTGACACCACGCATCCAGAATGAAAAGCAATCGCTTCTGCAGAGAGGCATGAAATCTCTGAGGGGACATCGGCGCATCTTTGGGAACAGCTTGTCCATCGACCAGCTCGTAGGTAATATCTTCCTCTGGCAAAGCAAGAAACTGTTCGGGAGTGAGTTTTTGATGAGAAATCGATAGCTGTTCGGTCGAGAGCATGCCCAGATCCTCATCGTTCTAGAGGCCAACTGCTTTCTAGGCTAACCCCGGGCTCCTTCCACCTTCACTGCTTGGGAAAAGGCGTCTTGTTTTCGTGAAGGGGGAGCTTCCAGGTTGCGGTAGCTTGCAGGCGGTTGTGCTTTGATGCTTTGCAGACCCAACCGCGAGGATCCCTATGGCTAAAACCCTTTTGACCACCCTGGGCACCGGCGATTACACCGAGACGGTGTATTGTTTTGGGGAGCGGCGGGCAGAGAAAACCTGCTACGTTGCCAAAGCCCTCTGCCAGCTCTTTGAGATTGACAGAATTATCCTCCTGCTGACGGAAGAGGCCCGCGCCAAGCACTGGAGCCGCCTGCAGGAAGATCTACCGCCCCATGTGGAGAAGGTGGCCAAGGCCATTCCCGAAGGCAAAACCGAGGCGGAGACCTGGGCCATCTTCGACGTGCTGGTTGATAGCATCGAGCCCAACACCCGGCTGTTTTTCGATATCACCCACGCCTTTCGCTCCATCCCCCTGCTGGTGCTCTTGGGAGCTGCCCTTTTGCGCAAGGCCAAAAATGTCGAGATCCAGGGGCTCTACTACGGCCTCTACCGCCCTGGTCAGGCAGAAACCCCCATTATCGATCTCACCCCCGCCCTTCGGCTTTTGGACTGGCTGACGGCCACCGACAAGTTCATCAGTACCGGCTCAGCCCTGGAGCTGGGGCAGCTTTTGGACAGGGTTCAACGGGACTTTTACCGGCAGCAAAAGCCCGGCAAAGGGGATCCCAGGCCCACCCGGCTGCAGAGCTTTGGACAAGCCATCCGCGACATCTCCCGTTGCCTGGAGCTGGTGAGGCCGGTGAGCCTTTTGGAGGATGACCTGCCCAGGTTGCAAAAGCACTCTACCCAGGAGTTGGCAGAAGAGGTGGGCCAATTTGCCAAGCCCTTTGGCCTGCTGCTGCAAAGCATTCAAGACAGCTACAGCCAACTGGCGCTGCCGGCAGACCAGAAGGAGGATCGCCGAGCTCAAGTTCAAAAGCACTTTCAACTGCTGCGCTGGTATGTGGAAAAGCGCTTCACCACCCAAGCCCTTCTCTTGGCCCGGGAGTGGGTGGTTTCTGCCCTTTGCCTCTGTGAGGGAATCCAAGACTACCGCGGGCGAGAAGCGCGGCAGGGAATTGAACACCAGTTGGGATCCCTCATCCCGCGGGAAGAGCAGCTCTTGGGAGATCCCCCTGCGACTGGATCCCTTATCCAGCAAGAAGAGCAGCCTCAGTCTCTTCCTCCCATTGCCGCCCATGTCCCAGATGTCCAGCAGCTTGCTGATCTTTGGTCTCGCCTTAGCCAGTACCGCAACGACGTGGCCCATGTGCAGATGAATCCCAAACCTCTACCCAGCGAAGCTCTGGAGAGCTTTGTGCTGCGGGATCTGCTGCCCAGGCTGGAGGCGCTGTTTCCGGAATTGACCCGGACAGAAGGGGAATTGGAAGGGGATTCTTCCATTTCTCAGTAGGCTACAGACATCGGCCCACCCTCAGGTTCTGAGTTTTCAAGCTCGGTCAAACAGTTGGCAGGGGCTTAGCTTGTACAAGTCCTACTGAGCTGGAGAAATACTAAAGAAACCTGAGGGCTGGTCGGGATCGGTGGATTTTGTTTTGTAGCTTCTGCAGCCAGGTATCGGGTGGCTGCTGGGGTTTTTTCTTGCGCGTTCAGTTTTTAACTCTCCTGCGAAAACACCATGTCTCATCACTACTGGCAAGCGAAGCTCTGGGGTTTGCTGCACGACCCTGCCCTCAAGGCCCTCCACGACGCCTCTGGCCGCGCCAAGGAAGGGCTGTGGCCAAACCTAGCGGCGATGCAAGGGTGGATCTCGCCCAAGGCAGAGGGATCCCTCCTAGCAAGCGTTGGCGATGCGGATCTGGTTGCCGCCGCCAGCGATCGGGCTGCCATTGGCCACCTGCCGGTTGCCATCGACTACCAGGTAGCCGATCGCGGCCACAGCCTGGGGCCGGGCCTGGAGATGAGCCATCTGCTTTCGGGGCGCAAGCGCTTTTGGCAACTGCCCGAAGAGGAACACCGGGCCCTGCAGCAAGCCGGCTCCCGCGCCGAGCACCTGATGCAGCTAGAGAAAAAGGTGATTCCCGATTGGATCCGGCAAGAAGAGGAAGATATCCAGAAGGTGTTCTGGTGGTTCTGGCGCTGTTTTCCCCAGGCGCTGGTTCGGGAGTTGGGCGATGAGAACCTCCTGCTTTTGCCGGCGGAAACGCGGCTGCCGGATGGATCCCTGTGGAGCCACACCAGTGTCGTGGCGGCCCTGGCGGGCTGTTTGGCCGGCTACGACGAGCCCAAGTTCACGCGGCCCTTTTTGGCCAGCTTCACCTTCAACCCCATCCAGGAGCTGATTAAAGCCAGCCGCAAGATGCGGGATTTCTGGGCCGGATCCTGGCTGTTGCACTACCTCTCGGCACGGCTTTGCTGGCGCCTAGCGGAGAAATACGGCCCCGACTGCCTGCTCTACCCCAGTCTCTACGGCCAGCCGTTGATCGATGCCTGGCTGCTGGAGCGATATCCCGCATTTGCCGAGTGGATCCCTCAACCTTCTGCCCACGCCCTGCTCACCGCCGGCTTCCCCAACGTGATCCTCTTGCTGTTGCCGGAAGAGCGGGTGCAGGCGGCCATGCAGTTGGCCCAGCAGACCCTCAAAGAAGAATGGCGCCACCTGGCCGAAAGAGCGCTGGAGCACCTGCAACTGGAGCGCCGCTGGCTGGTGCAGTTGCGCCCGGAGGATCCCACCTGGGAGGGATGGCTGGAGCACCAGTGGCAGCTCTACTGGGCAGCAGCACCCCTGGGATCCCCCCAGCAAAGGCTCAAAGACACCGCCATCCTCAAGTCCCAGGAGCCGGTCGAACGGGATCCCTGGGTCAGCGCCCAAAACCGCACCTACCACCTAACAGGAGAGCGGCAGCTTTTTGCCGACGCGGAGCTGAAGTTCCTGCGGATCAGCTTCTGGGATCCCCAAAAGCAGCAGCACCGCCAGGGCAAGCCGGGGCTAAATGTCGGCTCCTGGTGGGCAGCAGCCGTAGAGGCGACGCGCCGGCTGCAGGCGGCTTGCAAACAGGCCCGCGATTGGCAACTGCCGGTGGCCTTTGGACCGCGCAGCACTGTCTCCGGCCTGGGGCCGGTGGTTCACCCTTCCCCCAGGGATCGCTGGATTGGCGAAGGGGAGAGCCGGCGGCTTTGGCAGCGGCAGGCGGGGCTTTTCGATGGCCGCGAGCAGCTCAACGCCACCGAAACCGTCAAGCGGGCCCTGGACAAGGTGTTGCCGGAGCTCTTTCCCAACCTCGATGAAGACAAGATTGCCGCTTCCTACCCCGATCTCACCGCCGGTGTGGCCGGCTACCTGAAAACCCACGGGCGACGGGAGCAGGAGCACTTGGAGCAAGCCTGCCGGGCCGTTGAGGCCATCCACCCCGGCATTCGGGAAGTGCTGCGGGAGATGCGCGGCAAGTGGGGGATCCCGTGGGCCGACCAGCAGAACCTACGCTACCACCCGCGGCTGCTCAACGCCGGCTGGCTGGTGGAAGACCTGGAAGCAGACGCAGCAACCCAGAAGCGCTGCCGCCAGGAGATAGAAGACACCCTCAGCCGCTACTACCCCAGCATCAACCCCGCCAGTTGGTACGTGCTGGCCGCCGGCGACGGCGACGACATGGGCCAGTGGCTGAGGGGGGAGAAGATGCGACCCTACTACGACTACCTGCCCCAGCCGCTGCAGCGCCTAGCCGATAAACAGAAGGACACCATTGGCCAGGTCATCAACTCCGAGGAGCTCGACCAGGTCAAGGATGCCTTCGGCGAATTTGTCAAAAACAGCCGCAAGCGCATGGGCCCGGCCACCCACAGTGCCCTCAGCCGCGCCCTGTTGGATTTTTCCGGCCAGTTGGTGCCCTACCTCACCGAGCAGCGCTACGCCGGCAGGCTCATCTACGCTGGGGGAGACGACGTTTTGGCCTATACCAACCTCTGGGAGTGGGATGGCTGGCTCTGGGACATCCGCCAATGTTTCCGCGGCGGCGAAGACGACTGGCGGGAGTTCGCCAACGAAGGGGACTACTGGCAGTGGCAAAAGGCGCAGTTGCCGCCTGGCCTCAGCCGCCGCCCTCTTTTTACTCTGGGATCCCTGGCCAGTATTAGCTTTGGCGTGGTGATTGCCCACCACTCGGTGCCCTTGGCCATTGCCCTGGAAAATCTCTGGGAGGCGGAAAAAGACGCCAAAGGGCAGGCCTATGCCCATGGCAGCCCCAAGGACAGCGTCCAGGTGCGGGTACTGTTTGCCAACGGCAACCAACTGGTGGGCACCAGCAAGTTCGACACCTTCGACAAGTGGAAAGACCTGCTGGATTTTGACTGGAAGTTGCTGGGCCAACAGCAGGATCAAAGCTCGCTGTTTGAGCAGGCTGCCCAGCTCTGGGAGCAGCACCCCGCCCCCAGCTTGGAAGCTGTGCCCGATTGGGCCCGCTTGTTCTGTAGCCGCCGGGATCTCTTTGGCGGCGAAAGCGAGCAGAGGGATCGCTTCCAGGCCAAGCTAATCGAGTTTATCCAGCACTTTTGGCAGCACAGCCTGCCCGCCCAGCCGGCAGCCTGGGATCTGGCCATCAAAAACTGGTTTAAGCTAGCGGCCTTTGTGCTGCGCAACCGCACCGTGAAATTGGGGAGGAACGGTCGATGAGTTGGTTTGTGCTCTCACCTTTGGATGTGTGGATGTTTCGCGATGCCAGGCCCTTTGCGCCGGGGGAGCGGGCCTGGGCCACCAGCGGCTTTCCGCCCAGCGGCCACACCCTGGCCGGAGCCATCCTGGCCCACCTGGGCCAGCCGGCAACCCTGCGCCTGCGCGGCCCCTTCCTCTGCTGGGATGAGCAGCTTTACTTCCCCAGCCCCCTGCACCTTGACCAGGGATCCCCGCTGGTGCCCATCCCCTGGCTGGAAGAGGAGCATTCCTACAGCGGCTACCGTTGGGATCCCACTCGGCCCGCCCCTTTGGTAGCGGCAGCTCCGGAGGAGGAACGGCCAAGCCCCAAGCAAAAGGCCGCCGGCTACCTGCCCTTTCAGGCGGTGCAAAAAGCGCTGCAGGGCAAGGGCTGGGATCTGGCTCAAGCTGTTCCGCCCCCCTGGGTGGCAGAGGTGCGGCCCCACAACACCCTGCAGGCAGGCAAACGTCAGGTGCGAGAAACCGATGGCTACTTTGTGGAAACCTGCATCCGCTTGCAGCCCGGCTGGAGCCTGGCTCTTTCCATCGAGTGCTGGGATCCCGAGCGCGAAACCTGGGATCCCTTGCCCCTGGAGCAAGAAGAGGTGGTGCGGCTGGGGGGAGAAGGCCACGGCGCTCTCCTGGGCCCTTGCCCAAAGCTGGGCAAGCAGTGGCAAGCGCTGCAGGAGCTCTCCCAAGAGACCTTCCGGCAAACCCGGCGGGCTCTCGCCTACCTGGTTACGCCTGGAGTGTTCATCAAGAAGGTGGATGGGCGCTCCCTCTGCCGCGCCTGGCCCTGGGAATGGCGCTTGGCCACCCCCCATCCCGCCCACTCCCTCACCGGCCCTCTGGTAAGCGTGGCCACCGGCAAGCCGGTTCCCATCAGCGGCCGCCTGCAGGTGGATTCCCTAACAGAGCCGCGCAAGACCAGCTTACCCGCTCCGCAAGTGTTTGCCGCCCCACCCGGCAGCGTCTACTACCTAGAGCAGCCGGCTCCCCTTGGGCAGGACGAGCCGGAGCTGGAAAATGGCCGGCTCAACGTCTTCCACCGCTGGCGGCTGTTGGGCTACAGCGAGTTGCTCTGGCTGCCCTGGGTCAACTGATGCTTTTGCAGCCCTGTTCTTTGTCGATAAGGAGTGTTTTTTCGATGACTTTTCACCTGGTCTATCTCACCCTGTTAACCCCCCTGCACACCGGCGGCACCACCCAAGAAGGCAACCTCTTGGGCATTGCCCGCGAAGCCCACACCAACTTGCCCTACATTCCTTCCAGCACCATCCGCGGCAAATTGCGGGCCAGTGTGGCTGAGAAAGAGTTAAAGTTTGAGCTCTTTGGCAACGAAATTGGGGAGGGGGATCAGCTTACCCAAGGCTCCATTTGGATTGGGGATGGATCCCTGTTGTGGGTGCCGGTGGCTTCCCTCAGCCACGGCGTAGTCTGGATGAGCTGCCCCCTCTTGCTCAAGCGCTGGCTGCGGCTAAGTGGCCAGCAGTTGCAGGTGCCGGATCCCTATAGCACCAACTTGGAGACAAACCGGGCCATCTACCTCAAGGATGCCATCCTGAAAAATGGCCTGAAAAAGTGGGCCAACTGGCAAGACTTTGTCAAGTCTTCCAGCATCACCCGCGTCATCGTCTTGCCGGATCAGCACTGTGCCACCCTTATTCAAATGAGCCTGTGGCGGCAGGTAAAAGTTAAGCTCAGCGAGCACAAAGTTGTAGAAGGCGGCTTTCGCTACGAAGAGGCCATTCCCCCCGATAGCTTGATGTACTTTACCTGGGGGGTAACAGCCCAAGCCAATGGCAGTTCCCAAAAAGCAGTGGAGCAATTCCGGAAGCTTCTGCAGGATAACCAGCTTCTGCAAATTGGCGGTCAGGAGAGCCTAGGTCGGGGCTTTGTCGAGTTGTCTTGGAACTAGTTGAGGAGGTTTTATGGAAACTTTTGATCCCCGCACGTTGGCCAAGCCTGTTTACGAATCCCTTCGCCAGTTAAGGGCTCAAACCAGAGACCAAGAAAAGCTTAAGGAGCAGAAAAACCAGGCTGTGGAACTCTACACCTACCTTTCCACCTGGGGCCTGCTGCGCCTTAAGGCAGAAGAAGATGCCCTCGGCCAAGACGGCAAAAAGCAAGTGGTCAAGGAGTTCTTTAATTGCCTGGAAGAGATTTCTGGTCAGAAGGGAATTGCTAACTCCAATGGTCTGGATCGTCTTATGGGACTGGGAGTCGAAGAGTATCTAGGTTTAACAGGGTTAGGGCTGGCTTTGGCTCAGGAGTTTGGCTTTTGGGCCATGGCCATCTACCACGACATTAAAGGAGGGGAGTAATGGGCGTCGCAATCCCCCTACAATCGATTTCCCTGCAAGAAGGCAGCCGAGTGGTTATCCATTCTCTTACCTGGCAAGACTGCGAGAGCATTCTGGAGGAGCTGGGCGAAGATCGCCACACTCGCATTGCCTACTACGATGGCACTTTTGAGATCAGGTCTCCCTTATCCAAACACGAGCGCCTTCATCGCATTGCCGGGTATATTGTCTCAGCCATTCTCGATTCTCAGGGTAGGGATTGGGAAGACTTTGGCTCAACAAACCTTAAAAAGTCAGGCAGGGCTGGAGTGGAGCCCGACACCTGCTTCTATGTCAATCACCTGGAGTTGGTGCGAGGTTGCGAGGGCAGGATCGATGTCGATCAGTTGCCCCCACCTGATTTGGCCATCGAGTCCGACGTTACTTCTCAAACTTTTATCGAGGCCTATAGAGCCATCGGCGTGCCGGAAGTTTGGATCTTGGGTGAGCGAAGTTTGCGGATCTTTATCCTGCAGGGAGAAGACTACGTAGAATCAAGCCGCAGCCGGCTTTTTCCAGACTTCGACATCCCCAATCTTGTACCTCAACTCATTCGACGCGCCCTAGAAATTGGTACCAGCACCATGTTGCGTGAATTTCGCCAAACCCTTGGCAATTCCTAACCCTGTTTCCCGCTTTTGGAGAAGATTCCATGACCGGTCATCGCCCTACTCGTCAGCCGCTTGCTCGTCCCCCCAGGCCAGGGGATCCCAGTCGCCAGCCACCTCAGGAAAATCGAGGGCCCAATTCTCCTAGAGGAGGCAATGGAGGGGGAAACCAGCCGCGCGGTGGAGGCGGTGGCGGAGGAGGCAACAATCCTCCGCCCTCGCCTTGGCTGGGTCACCCCTTGGATCCCACGCCCAGGCCGGATCCCACCGCCGGTTTTATTGAATATCTGCGTTGGATGCGAGCGCGGCTCGATGCTTTTAAAGACGGCACCAAAGCGGAGCTGGCGCACCAAGTGGAAACAACGATTAACCTTGGAGCCCGCCTGAAAGTTTTGAATGAGCGCACCCAACGCCTTGCCAGCGACACCCTTCAGGTTACCTGTCCCTGGCGAATTCGAGTCGGTGGGGCCAAGGGCCCAGAGAGCATGTTGCTCCCCGCTTTCGATCACTTAGGGATCCCTTACATTCCTGGCTCCACCCTGCGCGGTGTAGCCCGCTCCCAGGCCATTCGGGAGCTGATGCAGGAGCGCAACCTATCTTGGGATCAAGCAGACCAAGCTGTAGCTCCTTGGTTTGGCCACCTACAAGCTGAGGAAAAAGATAGCGCCGGCAAGGTTGTCTTTTTGGATGCCTATCCGGCACCCACTCGGCCCCAAAGGCGGGAGGATCCCGATAACTCCAAAACGGGGGGGCTGGCTGTAGATATTGCTAATAACGTCTGGAAATGGAATGGAAAAAATCTTGAATACTCGACCAACCCCAACTTGTTCTTCTCTCTCAAGCAAGCCACTTTTTTGATTGGCCTACGCAAAGGCAGCGGCTGCACCGATGAGATGCTGGATCAAGTTAAGCAATGGCTCCTCCGGGGTTTGGAGCAAGGGGTGGGATCCCAGGTGAATACCGGCTACGGTCGGCTAATCCCCTCAGGGAAATCGCCGGACAAGAGCCAAGGAGAATTCTTGCGCCTGCCCTTTGAGTTAGAAGGCCAACTCATTCACGGGCGCCAGGTAGTCAACTGGAGACCCGACAAGAATCGCTACGACAACCGATCCATCGCCGAAGTGCGGCCTGTGGCCTTTAAGAATATGCTGCGCTATTGGTTCCGCACCTTTGCCCTGGGAGTTTTGCCGGTCGATCAGGTGCAGGAGTGGGAAGGGCAACTTTTTGGCGCCATCACCCCTAAGCAAAAACACGGCTGGATCCATGTAGATCTCCTAGATGGCAAAGTCTCTCAGCCGGAGCCGGAGCCCAATCAGCAAGGAAGAAATAAACCTGCCGGACGACAAGAAGGGATCCTCGTCTTGAGTCTTTCGGGCGAGTGCCAAAATTATGCTTCGCAGGAAGATCAAGAGGCGGCGAAAAAGCTCTTTGCCAACCTCACCTGGATGATGTTCCATCTGGGAGGTGTGGGCCAAGGGGCCAGAAGACCCTGCTACTCCCGCCAAAACCGCGAGCGGGCTCCCTGGTGGCGCGGCTCTACCCTAATTCCCAGGTCAGAGGATGCCTTTTGGGAGCTGCCGAAATCGGTGGCTGAGTTTCAGAAGCTTTTCCAAAAGCGTCTGGAAAACTTTTTTGCTGCTCTCAAGACTCTAACCAAGCAGGCTATTAACCCCAATAGCCCAAGAAGTGTTGGCCGAGTTGACAGGGATAAATGGCCGCAAGCAGTGGATGCCAACTGCCAGATTGTGGTCTGCAGCGGCGAGGAAGAGTTTAATAAACCCTATGCCCTGGCAACTTTGCATCGTCTTGGCCGGCAGGGCGAAGGCCGGTACGACAAATTCTTGTGTGGGGGTGTACAGGTACCCTCTCCAGTTTGGATTGCCGATTTGGGTGATTACCAAGTGGTTACCGTTTTTGGAGCAACGGCGGATCCTAGGAAAATGTATCTCGACGAGCTCAAGGGAAGTGCCGATGGCTTTGGAGTAATCTGGCCCTTGAGATAGAAAAATCTTGGAGAGTTTTCGGGAAAACCATGCCTAGAAAGAAGACCAAAGCCAAAGTTCTCAGAAACCTTGTTACAGCTACAATCAATGGCCTGATTACACTAGTCATTTTGCTCATTGCCCCCTTGGGCCTAGCAGCCGTGATTACCAACATATTCTGGTTACAATTGCCAGCTTCTTTTCTGGAAGCTTAACGGAGATAGTCATGGATCTTTTGTCAAGTCCTGAAATTAATGTAGATGTTTTACCAGAAGAGCGCCAATCCAAGACCAGCACTTCCATAGAGCCAAGGCGAGGCTCAGAGAGTCTGCGCCGAGATGATCGATAATGCGAACCTTGTATGTTTCCCAGCAAGGGTGCAGGCTAAGCCTCAGGCAAGAGTTTGTGCTGGTTCATTTGGGCGATTTGCTCTTGCAGGAGGTGCCTCTGCCCTTGCTGGAGCAAATTTTAATCTTCGGCCGCTCGCAGGTGACTACCGATGTTGTAAGAGAGTGCTTGAAGCGCAATATCCCCATTGCCTACCTCTCCCGACTCGGCTATTGCTACGGTCGCCTCATTCCCATTGAAAGGGGCTACCGCCGCTTGGCCCATTGGCAACAAGCACTCCCTGAAGCATGGCGATTGCAAACAGCAGCCCAGATAGTGCGAGCTAAGCTCCTCAATAGCCGCGTGTTGTTGATGCGGCAACTTAGGCAGCGCCCCAGCGAAACTGGGGATCTAACCCTGCGCAGCCTGAAACATCTGGCCGAGCAAGTTCTGCAGGCTAAGTCTCTAGATCAACTGCGCGGCATTGAAGGGATCGGCGCAGCCCTGTATTTCCCGGAATTGGGCAATTGCTTACAACAAAAAGGGTTTGTTTTGCTCAAGCGCACCCGACAACCACCCACCAATCCAGTCAATGCCATGCTTAGCTTTGGCTATATGGTGCTCTGGAACCACCTATTAACCTTGATTGAGCTGCAAGATTTGGATCCCTATCAAGGTTGCCTACATGCCAGCAGTGAACGCCACGCTGCTCTGGTTTCCGATTTGCTGGAAGAGTTCCGAGCACCTATTGTGGACTCACTGGTACTGTGGCTTGTCAACAGCAGTGTTATGGATATCCAAGAAGACTTCGAGTATCGAGATGGGGGCTGTTTTCTCAACGATGCTGGCAGAAAGAAATACCTCAAAGCTTTTCTCCAGAGAATGGAGGGATCCATTACAACTCCTGCTGGGGATCAGCCCCGCTGGGATTTACTGACACAGCAGGTTAGGAAGTTTAAGCAGTCCGTCTATAATCCTCAAGACTTGTATCAGCCTTACCGGATTCGCTGATGTTTCTTTATGTTGTTACCTACGATACCCCCTGTGACAAGCGCCGCAAGAAAATTGCCGACTTGCTAGAAGGCTACGGCAAGCGGGTGCAGTACAGTGTCTTCGAGTGCGTCCTCAACAAGGACAAGTTCGAGGAGCTCAAGCTACGGCTCCGGAAAAGGATCAAGCCCAACGAAGACAGCGTCCGCTTCTATCCCCTCACCAGCCACGCCCTCGATCAAGTGGAAATCTGGGGTGAACCCCCTTTAACTGCACCCCCTGGCTCGGTCATTGTGTAGCTCAGGCAACTTTCCCCCTACCTAAGTACTTGATGTTCTCGAAAGCACAAAAAAATGGTATCAGCAGCTCTGCGAGCGCCTCGCCAAATCCCGCAAAGGCCGATTCTTTCGTTGACCCGCTCGATGCCTTGCCCCACAAGGCTTTCAGGCCTCTTGCCCCCCCTCTTCCAGGCCCTTTTTTGCCGTCTTCGACCGACCCCCTCGCAAATGGGTCTTGCATTCCTTGCCCCGCTTGGGTTTAATAGGGGTAGAGTTCCCCCTTCGGGGGGATCCCTAGAAATTGGAAACCCCTACAGTGTGTAGGGGGGGCCGTTAAACCCCCTCAATTGTTCCCCCTTCGGGGGGATCCCTAGAAATTGGAAACTCAAAGGCGGGGACATAGAGCGGTTCCGCCAACTGGCGTTCCCCCTTCGGGGGGATCCCTAGAAATTGGAAACTCTAGATACTCTTCTCTCACTGCATTGATTAATTCCAGTTCCCCCTTCGGGGGGATCCCTAGAAATTGGAAACACAATAACCTCAGCAAGCCTACTGTGAGGAAAATCGAGGTTCCCCCTTCGGGGGGATCCCTAGAAATTGGAAACTTGAAAAGAGGAAAAATTAAACGTCAATTACTTGGCCTAGTTCCCCCTTCGGGGGGATCCCTAGAAATTGGAAACCCAGGTACAGCAGCTCCACCTCAGCCGGGTAGCGGGCCGTCTGCTGTTCCCCCTTCGGGGGGATCCCTAGAAATTGGAAACCTTATCACGCATTTCATTAGGAAGCCGTCGAGTGTTGTTCCCCCTTCGGGGGGATCCCTAGAAATTGGAAACCTGCAAAAACCCAACTTTGGGATAGCCGAGAAAACAAGCCGTTCCCCCTTCGGGGGGATCCCTAGAAATTGGAAACAACAAAAAAGCCCCCTTGCGGGGGTTGGAGACAGGCTGTTCCCCCTTCGGGGGGATCCCTAGAAATTGGAAACGGGAGACACGAGTTCGAACGCCGGCTCGCCTTTACTGAGTTCCCCCTTCGGGGGGATCCCTAGAAATTGGAAACCTGCCCGTCGTAGAGCAGCCCCTCGCCCAGCCCGTCGGGGTTCCCCCTTCGGGGGGATCCCTAGAAATTGGAAACAAATCGTCAATCCTGATATACCCGTTTACCAGCCTGAGAGCGTTCCCCCTTCGGGGGGATCCCTAGAAATTGGAAACACCGGGGTATCGGAGCACCAGCGCTTCAGGCAGTCCAGGTTCCCCCTTCGGGGGGATCCCTAGAAATTGGAAACGAACTGCCGCTGGCCGAGATCCAGGGGCTCTGGGTCGGTTCCCCCTTCGGGGGGATCCCTAGAAATTGGAAACTTGGCCACCGCCGGGGGTGGTGGGGGTAGCGGTTCGTTTGGTTCCCCCTTCGGGGGGATCCCTAGAAATTGGAAACTGCGCAGACCCGGTACACGGGATCTATGTAGCAACTGGTTCCCCCTTCGGGGGGATCCCTAGAAATTGGAAACGCGCTGCCGCACAGCAATGGCCTCGGCCAAAAACTCCGCCGAGTTCCCCCTTCGGGGGGATCCCTAGAAATTGGAAACAGAAGACCCCCGACGAGAAGAGTCTCTCAATGTCCTCTGGGTTCCCCCTTCGGGGGGATCCCTAGAAATTGGAAACATCCAGAGTGGTTCTGGGGCGGTGTGGCCCATCTGCTCCAGGTGGTTCCCCCTTCGGGGGGATCCCTAGAAATTGGAAACTACCGGGCCAACGCCCGATTCAACGGGTCGACAAACGTCTCCACCGTTCCCCCTTCGGGGGGATCCCTAGAAATTGGAAACAAGAACCAAGTCATGGAGAGGGGTATGAAGGTTTTGTTCCCCCTTCGGGGGGATCCCTAGAAATTGGAAACAATCTCAGCCAACGACTTCTTCATGGGGGTTCTCCTAGTGTTCCCCCTTCGGGGGGATCCCTAGAAATTGGAAACATGGTCTAGACCTATAAGCTCTGGATGAACAGTAGAGCTGTTCCCCCTTCGGGGGGATCCCTAGAAATTGGAAACTTTGCAGTCCAGCGAGCTGCCCTTGTTCTGCCAGGCAAGTTCCCCCTTCGGGGGGATCCCTAGAAATTGGAAACTGTCAACGTACTGGAGCTCTGGCGGCAAGGTGCCGTGTTCCCCCTTCGGGGGGATCCCTAGAAATTGGAAACATTAGGTTAGAGGCAACTGGGTAGGGATCGCCGTTGATGTTCCCCCTTCGGGGGGATCCCTAGAAATTGGAAACAAACCAATTGCAATAAAGCTGCCGCTGCTCAGCAGTAGACAGATAGCGCTGTTGGTAGCCGGGCCACTCCTGGAGTGCTAGCTTTTGTTGCTCTTGGAGAAGGGTTTGCAGTTCTGAGTCTGCGGGCAGCTCGGCTTGCAAAACCTGCAAGTCGTTAAAGCGGCCCAGTTGGTCTTGCAGGCGCTTCAGGGTCGCTATCCAATCTTGCATGGCTTCCCCGTAAAAGGGCGCAAAAAACTCCACCTGATAGCGCAGCCGTTTGGTAGCCTTGCGCAGCTCGTGCAGTTGCTCAGCTTGAGCCTCCGTCCTGGGAAAAGCAGGGATCCGCCAACCCGGTTGCAGCAGCCACTCGGCCAGCAGAGGGGTCAGCAAATGGGGCAAGCTTTCCAGCAAAGGCAGCTCTGCCTGAGGCTTGTAGCGCGGGTGAGCCAGCCACTGCTCGCAGGCGGCTTGAAACTCCAGAAAGTCAGAATCTTCGAGGATGCGACGGGAGCGCTTCTCAGCTTGGGCTCGACGTTGCCGCAGATCTTGCCTTAGCTTCTCCAGCTCCGCTTGCTGGGCCGCCGGGATCCCTTCCCAGCACGGCTCCTGCAGGATTTCCAGCAGCACGTCCAGATCCCGCTGTTTGCCCAAAGCCCTGGCCAACTTTTGCAGGCGTTTGGGCTTAAGAGGTTTGGGCAGCCGGACAGATCCCTGAAACACCTCCACCCAGGTGCCAATACGGCGCAGGATCACCCGGATTTGATGCAAGGATTCTACTGCCTCTGGATGCTGGGCCAGAACTCGCCGCACGTGTTTTTGCAGTCGCTGCCATTGCTGGCTCAACAGTTGGTGGGCTTGGAGCGCCAGAGAGGACGAGGACAAAGGGGAAAGCATGATCTGGTTCTGTTCACCCTTTTGCTCGGTACCCAGCAACATCGCATCTATAGACAGGTCTCCCTTTCCAAAAGCCCAGCGAAGCAATCGAAAAGACAAAACTCTCGCCCGCGGAGCTGCCCAGCCAACCTAACCTAGGAAGAGGTAGAGCGGCTTTGCTTCTTAACCTAATCTTAACTTTAAGAGGGCGAGAGGGGAGAGATACTAGCTTGCACTGTTGTCGCGCCGGGGTAGGCGGGGCTTCACCACCGACCAGATGCGCGCGGCTACCTCGGCAGGGGATCCCTCGGCATCGATGCGGACAGTCCGCTGCGGTTCTGCAGCGGCCAGGGCTTGGAACCCTTGGTAGACGCGGCGGTGGAACTTCAGGTGCTCCTGTTCCAGTTTGTCGCCAAGATGGGAGCGCGCTAGCCCCACTTCGGGAGCAAGATCCAGCCACAGGGTGAGATGCGGCTGCAGCCCGCCGGTGGCCAAGTGGTTGAGCTGGCGGATCTGCCCCAAATCCAGCCCCCGACCGTAGCCCTGGTAGGCCAGGGTGGAATCGGTGTAGCGATCACAGATCACCACTTGTCCCGCCGCCAGGGCCGGCGCGATGACCTTGCTCACGTGTTCAGCCCGATCCGCCGCGTACAGGAGCAGCTCGGCCAGCGGCGTCATGGGATCCCCGTGCAACAGCAGCTCCCGCAGCACCTTTCCCAGTGCTGTGCCCCCTGGCTCGCGGGTACACAGGCAAGCATAGCCCTCTTGTTGAAGCTGCTCGGCCAAAAGGGACTGCTGAGTGGTTTTGCCCGCTCCTTCTCCACCTTCTAAGGTGATGAACACGTCCTCGCCCAGGAGAGTGTGTCAAAGGATTGTTTGAGGGGCATGGCTAGCGCAGGTTGAGTTGAGGCTGCAAATTGAAGGAGTGCCCCGGCACCATCACGTACACATCGGGGATGTTGGTGGGCTCCAGGCCTTGCAGGGCCAGCCCTTCGATGTTGGAGCGCAGGGCGTCGTTGATGGTGGTTTCCAGTTGGGACAAAACCTGGGCCTCGTTACCCTGGGTGGCTAAGCTGGGAAACTGGTTGTAGATGGCGCGGGCCAAGCCGCTGGCGAGAGGGAGCTGGATGAGGGTGAGGTTGGATCCCCCCAATTGTGGGCCTAAGGTGTCTGCCCGCCCGCGGATGCCCAAGGCCTGCAGGGCGTTGGCGGTTTGGCTGACGGGGATGGTGCAGGTGTCCATCTTGTAAATGGGCACCGAAGCCATGGTGAGGGCGGAAACGCTGGTCAGTTGCACCACGGTAAAGGAAGCCGTGCCATTGTAGGCAAAGCAAAAATCCCGGAAGGCCGCCGGCACGTTGGCCGCGCGGATGGGACGCTCATCGTCGAAGCCGCCCGACTCGGCAAAGATGTTGCGGATGGCAAACCCGCCGAAGAAAGCCAGCAAGGCCACCACCAGCAGGATTGTCAGATCCGAGGAGGAGACTCCCCCTGAGGAGCTGCTGCTGCGTCCTCCACCTCCATATCCTCCACTGCCGCCGTAGCCGGCGGTGTAGCCGTAAGTTGCAGACCGGTAGGAGCCGGCATAGGCAGAAGAGCGGGCGGATCCGTTCCGGCTGCCGGAGACAGAACGGCGGGGAACTAGGGCCTGTCCAGAACGCTCACCCGCTCTTCTCTGCTCACCCTTTTCGTTGTCTCGGCTGCGGCCAGAAGGTCGCGAAGCCCTGTGGCTATCCCGCCCATTCTCCTCATCCAGCCAATCTTCTGCGCCCGCAACAGTTGAGCCCTCTTCCGGCAAAGGGGGCGGAGAACGACGGCCGCCCGCTGCTCCGCTGGAGTTTGGACTGGAAGTAGAATCTGGAGAACCACGGCCAGCAGCCTGCTCTGTCGCGGCGGTGGGATCGCGATCCTCAAACTCGGAGAAGCTCATGTTGCCTCAAGTACTCCCTTTCGGCTGCCAACGCAAGAGGGTTTTCCCTGTCCCAAACCCTCAAGAATTGGACTAGTGTATCCTAGCAGCTCCCAAGCCTTTGGTGAGTCTAGGCTAGCCCAGACTGCCCTCCAAGGCGAGCAACTGCTCCTTGAGGGCACGTAGGGCCTGGCCGCGGTGGCCGATGGCTTCTTTTTGCGCCGGGCTCATCTCGGCAAAGGTTAGCTCCACCTCCGGCACCCAAAACAGCGGGTCGTAGCCGAACCCCCCCTTTCCCCGCGGCTGGGTCAAGATTTCCCCGTGGCAAAGGCCTTCCACCAACGCCTGCACCTGGCCCTGGGGATCCACCAGGGCGATGGCGCAGTGAAAGGTGGCTCGGCGATTTGGGATCCCTTCCATCTCCTGCAGCAGCCGCTGGATGCGGGCGGCATCGCTGTTAGCATAGCGAGCCGAGTGGATCCCGGGGGCGCCGCCAAGGGCTGCCACCGCCAGGCCGGAATCGTCGGCAATGGCCCACTCTCTCAGAGCTTTGGCCACGGCCTTGGCTTTGAGAAGGGCATTTTCAACAAAGGTGCTGCCGCTCTCTTCCACAGTCAGCTCGGCAGGCATGGGGCGCAGCTCCCAAGCGGGGGCATGGGCTTGGAAAAAGGCGTTGAACTCGCGCCATTTGCCAGGGCTGCTGCTGGCCAAGATCAAAGAACGGGGCATGAAAGGGATCCTAGCGCAAATCCAAGGGATCCCTACCTAATCAATCTCGAGAACCATGTTGTGCAGAGCCGCGTTGATCACCAGGGTGGATCCCCACCGCTCTACCTTGCCCCCATCCCAATGCATGTGTCCGCAGATGTAGTAGCGCGGCTGCACCTGTTCCAATAAGGGGCGCAAAGTGGGCGTGCAATGGTGATACCATTTTCCGCCTTCATCCAAAAGACCTTGCGGCGGAGCATGGGTCAGCAGCAGGTCAATGGGCCGGGGGGGTTGACGGTAGAGGTGGAGCAGCTCCTGCAAATGGCCGGAGGTGAGAGACCAGCTCCAACCACAGGGGGGAGTCCAGGGCACAGCCAAAACCTGTAACCCCAGCCACTCAAAGCAGCAGGACTGGGTGATGGCCCGCCCCCAACTGCCAGCCAGCGAATCCAAAACCGCAGCCGCCGGATCGTGGTTGCCGGGCAGGAAGAGCCAGGGCTTGCCCAAACTCTCCACCGCCGCCAGAAAAGATTGCAACTGGGCTACCTCGGCTTGCGCTGCCGGATGAAAGCCCTGGGTGGCTTTACGGGAGGGCTTGCCGGCCTTGGAACAGAAATCGCCGCAGTTGATGTAAGCATCCACCTGTGGCAGATGGGCCAGGGCCTGCCGGATCAGCCGGTCGCTGCCGTGGTAGTCGGAGCCCAGCAGTAGCTTAATTCCCATGCTGCCCTACACCGCTGGCGCAAAAGGAATCTGCAGCAGCCGGGCGGCCACTTGCTGCCAGGAGCTGCGGTACCAAGCTTGCTGGGCTTCCAGTTCTTCGTCCAGGGATCCTGTGGGGCCAAAATCCGAACAGGCATACCCCAGGGAGCGCAAGCCTGCCACCAATACCGCCGGAGACAGCCACCATTGCTGGGCCAAGCGCAGCAGATCCACCTGGCTGTGGGTTTGCAGGTATTGGCGGAGCTGGCGTTGCAAGCCGGTGGCGGAGGGTAGGGGCACCGCTTGCCGATGGACGGCGATCAGCAGCTCACTGCTGGGAGTACCCCAGAGCAGCCACTTGAGGTGATCCACAGAAGGAGGCCAACTCCACAACCAGAGTTGATCGTAGCGGTGGCCGGTTTGGGGGCGGTCGTAGTGGAGAGTCAAGTGCCGCCCAGAAGACAGGACAAGCGAAGGGCGGCGGAAGCCGTAGAACAGGATGGTTCCCCGCGCCCGGGGCAAGAGGACAGAAAACCGGTCTACAGCTTGCCAACGCAAAGGCTGGGTGGGCTGGGGGGTGGGTCGCCAGATCAACAGGGGTGAGGACTCGGTCTCGCTCTGGGAGTGGGACATGGAAGGAGCAGCGTCCAGAGGAAAGGGGGGAGTGCGGGCAGCAGCCTCTTGGGCAGGTCGGATCCCGACAATTTCCAGCTCCAGTTGGGTTTCTCCCTGCCACGTTTTGGCCTTCAGAGTGTAGGCGAGGTCAACTCGGTCGGGCAGGGGATAATTCTCAGCCCCTCGCCAGCGAATGGCCCACAGGGGACGGCTGCGGGCTTTGGCGGTTGAGGCTAGTGAGGGTTCTGCTCGGTTGCCAAAGGCAGAAGTGTCGGGATCCTGAACCAGCAGCTTCAGGTGGCTGGGGGTATCCCCACTAACGGCCCTTGCGCCAAAGCGCTGCTGTTGCAGCACCTGCAGGTTGCGGCTGCAGAAGACCGGCTCAGGGTTGCCGATGCCACAGGGCTGCAGATGCTGAAGCTCTCGATAGAGGTCAAGGGTGAGATCCGCCAGTGCCACCTCCACGTCGATCTGTACCAGCGGCTGGATCTGCTCCGGCTGCAACTGCTGTTGGGCAAACTGCCGCAGCCGCTCTTCAAAAAGAGGCCAGTTTTCCGCCCTCAGGCTAAATCCCCCTGCCGCCGGGTGGCCGCCGTGTTTGCTGAACAGATCTTGGCAAAACTCCAACGCCTGAAACACGTCGAACTCCGGGATCCCCTGCCGCGCCGAGCCGCTGACCTCTCCTTGCCGCGACTGGCTGCCGATGAACACCGGACAGCCCAAACGCTCTGCCAAGCGCGAGGCCACGATGCCGATCACCCCTTTGTGCCATTTCTGCTGCGGGGATCCCAAAATCGTCAACACCCGTTCCTGCCGCAGATCCCGACCTTGCCGGGCAATTTGCTCCAGGGCCTCGGCCTCGATGCGGCTGCACATCTGCTGCCGCACCTGGTTGAGGCGTTCGCAGCGGCGGGCCAGTTTCTCCGCCTGCTGCGGGTCGTCGGTGGTCAGCAACTGGATCCCCATTCTCGCCTGGCCAATCCGCCCAACGGCGTTGATGCGCGGCCCCAGGCCAAACCCAATCCACTCAGGCCGCAGCTCCTCTGGGGATCCCTGCACCCCCATCACCTGCAACAGGGCGCGGATCCCGGCCACCTGGGAAGTGGGCAAGAGGTTCAGCCCCTGCCGCACCCAAAGGCGGTTGATCCCTGTCAGCGGCGCCAAATCGGCAATGGTGCCCACGGTAAACAGTTCCAGCGCCACCCGCTCCAAATGGCCGTCACCGCGCCGCTCCGCCAGCGCCTGGGCCAGGAGGTAGGCCACCCCCACCCCGGCCATCCCTCGATAGGGAGAAGAGAGCGGGAGCTGTTTGGGATTGAGGATGGCGTCGGCAGGGGGCAACTGGGGCGGCAAATCGTGGTGATCCGTCACGATCACCGTCAAACCTAGGGCTTTGGCCAGTTGGATGGGCTCGTGGGCAGAGATGCCGTTGTCCACCGTGAGGATGAGGCGCACCCCCTCGCGGTGCAGCTCTTGCACCATGCGGCTGTTGAGGCCATAGCCCTCGGTCATGCGGCTGGGAATGCGGTAAACCACTGGCGTGCCCCGCAACGCCCGCAGCAGCAGAGCCGTGCTGGTCATGCCGTCGGCATCGTAGTCGCCGCAGATGGCAATGGGCTCTTGTCGGCAAATCGCCCCATCCAGCAGTTCCACCGCCAGCGGCAAATCGGCAAAATCCTGGCTGGGCGGGGGCAGGTGGGCGGGATCCGGCTGCAAATACCGCTGCACAGCAGCAGGGCTAGAGAGGCCGCGATTGAGCAAGATCTGAGCCAACACAGAGGAGACCCCCACTGCCTCGGCCAAGTTCTGGGCAGCCAGTGTGTCTGCAGAATGAAACAGCCAGCGTTGGGCAGGGATCCCGGCCATTGCAATCGGTCTTCAGGTAGCAGTGCTACAGTTGGCCTATGGGCTATCCTTTTGACATTAACTCAAAACGCTCCTCTGCTCTTTCCTGCCGCCGATGTATTCTCTGCTGCTTACCTATGGCCTCAACCCGCTGACAGGCTGGAAGCTATTGGTCAAGTCTCCTGAGCAAGCCTCTCTGTGGACGTTGGCCCGGCAGCTTTGGAGCCGCCCTGGATCCCGGCGCCGCAGGCCGCGCCTCCAAATCTCTCTCGGCCGCCTCGTGCCCGAACAGACCGAGCGCCTGTCTAAACTGGAGGTGCTGCTGCGTCTAAGATTTTTCATCGCCCTCGAAGCCGAAACCCCGGATCAGCCCTTGCCAGCTCTTCCCTCCGGCCAGGGATCCGCTATTCAGCTTGCCCACTACACAGAGGGCTCGCAGCAGTACAAGACGGAGATCATCCGCTTTGCCCTGGGGGGATCCCGCACCCTGACTGCTCGGCGCCGCCGGCGCCGCCGCTTCTGAAAACCCCTGGGCCGCAAACCATTCCCGCCAGGGGTGGAGTTCTGCCGACCTGTCTATACTAGAGATGCACCCAAAAATGCGCTAAGTCTGTGCTTATCCCGTGAACGCCGGGCTGTTTCAGTGCCGCAGATGGCTTATAAACCAAAGGGCCGCTCCAGGGTGGCAGGGGCTCCCTGCTCCACGGCTGGGGATGACAGCGGCCCTCTTGGCCGGATCCCTGGCGGCTTTTGTCCTCGCCCTGCCTGCTGCTTTGGCCTTGACCCGCTACCAGGTACATGTGCTGGCCAACGAGGCAGCCGCTCTAGCCCAGGTGCGCGGCCAGGTGCCGGATGCCTATTTGGTGCAAGGGGACGGGCAGGTGTTCATTTTAGCGGGGACGTTCATCAACCGCAACCACGCCCAACGCCGCCAGGCTGAATTGGAACGGTTGGGCTTGCCGGTGCGGGTGGTGAGCCGTCAAGATACGGATCCGCCCCTTTCGCCCGCTTTTCCCGCCCAAACAGCGCCCGACCGCCCCTCCCCCAGCTCTGAAAACCCTGCCCCGCCGGCGCCAACGGCTCCCCCCTCCGATCCCCAGCGGCCCTTTGCCACCCAAGTGCCCAACCCCAGCAGGGATCCCCGGCTGGAAGAGCGGGTGCGCCGCTTTTTTCCAGGAGCTGCTGTGGTGCAGTACCGCGGCCAGGCGGCTTTGCAGACGGGCACCTTCTCCCGCCTGTCGCTGGCGCAGGATCAGGCCCGCTGGCTGACCGCCCAGGGCTTGCCGGCAGTGGCGGTGTCGCTGGCAGGGGAGGAAGCTGTAGGGGATCCCGACTCCAATCCACCTCAGGGGGAGCGCTACTGGGTGTTGGTGGCGGATCCCAGCGGTGAGAAATGGCCTGCACTCAAACAACTGCTAGAGGGATCCCTGCCTTTGATCTACGACGACCTGCGGGTGGTGCGCACGGGCGGGTTTGCCGATCCGGCTGCTGCCGCCGAACAGGTGCGGTACCTGGCCGACCGAGGCTACGAAGCCGGGATCTTCCCCGCCGATCTGCGCCGCTCTCGACCGCTTCTGGTTCAGGATCCCACCCCCTCTCCCGCATCCCTGCGCGAAGAAGGCACAGGCGGATTTTGGGTGGTGGTATCCGCCGGCGCAGAGGCGCTGCCCAAGCTGCAGCAGTTTGCCCCTGACGCTTTTGTGCGCGGCTCTGTGATTCAGGTGGGCACTTACCGGCAGCGGGCCAATGCCGAACAGGCGCGGCGCGCCCTGGCCGAGGCGGGGTTTGACGCCCGCATCCTGCCCGTGGAGTAGCAGCAGCCAGCTTCAGCTCCTCACCCCCAGCCCCTCTCCGGAAGGTCGGGAACCGTCTCGCTGCTGCTGAGAATAGCCCCATTGGGCCTCGCTGCCCTTTGCACCGCTTGTTGGAATCGCCAGGGATCCTTCTGCAAGTGAGATCGCCACTAGGGTGAGGCGCAGGGTTTCCGCCTGCAATTGGGCCGGGCTGGCCAGGGGATAGGCCAACTGTTGCACCACGTGGGGGCGATCCCCGCCGCCAAGATCTAAGCTGGGATCCAACCAGTCCAGTTGCCTTTCGCAGGGGCTGGACAAGATGCTGTGGACATCCTCCACCCCCCGATTGGCCCCGGTGAGGCGGAGCCAACGCCGAAAGCTGGGCCAAAGGTGCTGGGGCAAGGGTCGCACCTGACCCGGCACAGCCCTGTCGAAATAGATGAGAAAGTCTGCCTTCCAGCCGTTGCAGGCCGGGCAGAGGGGCTGCAAGTTGGCAGCCGTGTTGGGCCCTCCGCGGCTGAGGGGGATGATGTGATCCTGGACAGGAGCGGATCCCACCTGTGACCATGGCCTGCCACAGCAGGGGCAACAGGGGTACCAGCGCAACAGTTGCCAGAACTCGGCAGCAGCAACTTGGCCCGTCAGGTCGTAGCTGCCCCGCTTTTCCTTGGCGCGAGCGGCCCGCTGCTTCTGGCATTGTCGGCTGGCACAGGTGGGGCAGGGATCCGGTCGAAACAGGAACTCATCCCCACACTCCGGGCAACGATAGGGACTCGACATCAGAACCTAAGACCCTGAACGGGCTAAAGAGCTTGTTTGGCCTGTTGCAGCGTCTGCTCAAACACCTCCAGCGGCTGCGCCCCCGAGAAGGCAATGCCGTTCAAGATGAAATAGGGCGTGCCGCCAATGCCCAGTTGAGAGGCCAGATCCATATCCCGCTGAATGGCTCGCTCTGCCGCCCGGCTGCGCCGATCCCGGTTGAACTTCTCCACGTTCAGGCCCAACTTCTCGGCAGTGGCCACATAAAACGCATCTCCAAGCTGGGATTGGTTGGCGAACAGCTCGTCGTGAAATTCCCAGAACTTACCCTGGCGCTGGGCAGCCCAAGCCGCGCGAGCCGCCGCCATCGCCTCCGGGTGGATGCTGGTCAAGGGCAGGTGCTTGTACACCAAGGTCACCTCGTTCCCGTGCTCGGCCATGAACTGTTTGAGGGTATCGTGGGCGCGGGCGCAGAAGGGACATTGAAAATCGGAAAACTCCACCAACACCAACCGCAAAGCCTCGGATCCCAGTTGGGGAGAGTCTCCGATGACGGCACGCGGGTTCTCCCGCAACTGACGGCCAAATTCTTCCGCCAACTGCTGCTGCTGTTGCTGTTGCTCTTGGTACTGTCGCTGCTGGTATTCCTGGACAGCCTCTAGGATCACCTGGGGGTTCTTGCGAATGATCTGGAGCACCTGCTCTTCCAAATCTGCCGGGGCCGCCGCCGCCGGCAGGAAAACCGCAGCTCCACTTCCCACTTCCAGCAGAACCATTAGCCCAAGCAAAAGTCCGGCCTGAGCCCAAGCGCGAAAAACCCTCACCAGCCTATTCATCCTAACCCCCCTCTCAGACATGCCCAGAACTCCACACAGCCTACCGTCGGATCCCAACGGTGTCTATCACTCCTTCGGGGGGATCAGGAATTGGTGGCCTGCAGAAGCTGCTCCTTGATCCGCTGCAACTGGCTGGCCCAGCGGGGATCCGGCTCAGAGGCTGCCTCGCTGGCGGCAGCGACAGTGGCGCGCCCGCCTTTGTTGCCGCGCTGGCGTTGCTTTTTGCTGGGAGCAGAGTTTCCTGCTGATGGATCTTTAGAGCCTTTGGCCTCAGAATCTCTGGATGCTCTGGAATCTTTAGACTCCTTGCCAGACTCTTTGGCTGAGGGCTCAGGAGCTGCCGCTTTGGATGGGGCCTCTTCCCCTCGGTCGCGCGGCTGGGCGATCTCAATGCGCAAGTTAACATCCCCAAAGCTGTGGCCATTGAACTTTTCGATGTACTGCTGCGCCTGCTCCTCGGTATTCACCGTTACAAATCCGAAGCCGCGACACTTGCCGGTCTTGCGATCCCGAATCACCTTGGTGGAAATCACCTCGCCGGCAGAGCGAAAGAGCTTCTCCAACGCCTGACGATCCACCTCTTCCGGCAGATTTCCGACATACAGACGCACAGACATGATTCAGTGAAGCTCCTAATCGAAATAACAAAAGGCGACCAAAAAGCAAGGTGCTGGGTCAAAGGCGCTCAAGTCGGCACAGTTGGAGTCCAGAACCCAATCGTTAATTGTCACACCACAGCGCGACACGAAGCACAACCTTTGCAAATCACAGAGCTATTCTTTAATCTACCCCAACCTGGAGCTGCCAAGACGAGGAGAACGGTTTTTATGAACGCTTGCCTCATAACCTTTCCGGGGCAGGCCGTGTCCCCTAGGCCAAACCGGTGTTGTTCAGACGATCTCGATGTTGAAAAGGCCGGGCCTGCGGGCCTGTATAGTCGGCTACAAGATGTCCTTGCCCTCGCAGTTGGTAGCGGTAGGTCACCAAGCCCTCCAAACCCACCGGGCCGCGCGGCGGCAGTTTTTGGGTGCTGATCCCCACTTCTGCCCCAAAGCCGTAGCGGAAGCCGTCGGCAAAGCGGGTGGAAGCATTGTGAAAGACTCCTGCCGCATCCACTTCATCCAGAAATCGCCGGGCGGCGGCGGCATCTTCGGTCACGATGGCCTCGGTATGGCGGGATCCGTACTGCTGGATGTGGGCAATGGCCTCGTCGAGGGAGCCGACCATCTTGATCGAGAGGATCAAATCGGCGTACTCGGTGCTCCAGTCGGCCTCAGTGGCCGGGATCAGATCCGGCACCAGCTCGCGGCAGCGGGGATCCCCGCGCAACTCCACCCCTTGCTCGCGCAGCGCCTGGACCGCCGGGGGCAAAAACTGGGGGGCAATGTCCGCGTGCACCAGCAGGGTCTCGATGGCGTTGCAGGCGGCGGGGTACTGGGTTTTGCTGTCCAGCGTCAGCCTCACCGCCATCTCCACATCGGCAGCCCGATCCACGTACAGGTGACACAGGCCATCGGCGTGGCCCAGCACCGGGATGCGGGTATTTTCCATGATGTAGCGGACAAAGCTGCTGGAGCCGCGGGGGATAATTAGATCCACCAGCCCCTCCAGTTGCAGCAGGGCTTTGATCTCCTCACGGCTGGTGAGCAGCTGCAAAGATCCCTGGGGAAAGTCCGGGATCTGCTGCAGCCCCGCCTGGATGGCCGCCATCAACGCCTGACAGGAGAGCAGGGCTTCGGATCCCCCTTTGAGCAAGACGCTATTGCCCGTTTTCACCGCCAGGGCGGCAATTTGCACCAGAGCATCGGGCCGCGACTCGAAGATCACCCCCAGCACTCCCAAAGGATAGGTGCGCCGCTCCAGTACCAGCCCCTCGTCCAGCTCTCGGATCAGCAAAGCTCGGCCCACCGGATCCCCTAGCCGGATCACCTGCCGCACTCCGGCCACCATGTCCGCCAACTTGTGGGGATCCAGCTTCAGGCGGGCATAGGCGGCTGCCGACAACTCCCCGGCCTCGACCCTCTCTGCTGCCTGCTCCAAATCCGCCTGGTTGGCCGTCAAGATGGCCTCTTGGTGTTCCAGCAGGGCGGTGGCCATGGCCTCCAGAGCAGCATTTTTAATAGCAGTGGGCAAGGTGGCTGTGCGCTGGGCGGCAGCGCGGGCCAACTGCACTTGGGACAGCAAAGGCCGATCGAAAGCGGCCGCAAGCGAGTTGGGGCAGTCGGTGGAGAGGGACATAGGGTCAAGAAGGCGGCACAAGCGCCCATCCAGAACAAAGAGCGGCAATTGGGTTGGGATGTGTGATGAATGGGATCCCAGGAGCGCCCTTGTGGGGATCCCTATGCTAGGTTAGGCACATTCGGGCTGTGCCATTTGCAGCCTACCAAACTTTGGATCCCACCGGCTGCGGCGGGGTACTCCTCCTTCATCTCCGATGCTTCTGGGATGAGGGCGGACGAGAGAAAGCTTTTGCTTGCACTTCCGTTCCCGGACGGTTAGCGATCCACCTCGTCAACCTCGACTTTTAGCACCTTGTCTTCCAGGAGAGCCAATGAGAAAGCGTGGGTTTGTGGTGAGTGCAACGGCTGCGGTAGTCACAGCCGTGTCGCTGGTTGGCGTGCAGCTATCCAGTCCGGGTTGGGCAGGGTTTCGCCGGGATCCCAAAGAAGTGGTGGACGAAGTTTGGCAGATCGTCAATCGCGAGTACGTCGATCCTTCCTTTAACTCCGTCGATTGGGAGGCGGTGCGGCGGGATCTGCTCAGCCGAGAATATGCCACCCGAGAAGATGCCTATGCGGCCATTCGCGAAGCCCTGAAGAAACTGAACGATCCCTACACCCGCTTTTTGGATCCCGATCAGTTCGCCAGCATGCAAATTGATACATCCGGCGAGCTGACCGGGGTGGGGATCACGCTGGGCATGGATCAAGAGACGAACGAGCTGGTGGTGATCTCCCCCATCGAAGGGTCCCCCGCCGACCGGGCCGGGATCAAATCCAAAGACGTGATCGTGCGCATCGACGACAAGTCCACCGAAGGCATGGACACCAACGCCGCGGTCAACCTCATTCGGGGCGAGCCGGGTACGCGGGTGCGGCTGACCATCCGCCGCGAGGGAGAAGGGCTGAAGGTGTTCGACCTGGTGCGGGAGAGAATCGAGCTGGCCACCGTGCGCTACGAGGTTCACGAGGAAAGCGGCCTGCCCATCGGCTACATTCGCATCACCCAGTTTTCCGGCAACGCTGCCGAGAAGATGCGCCAAGCCATTCGCGAGCTGGAGAAACGAGGGGTGGCCGCCTACGTTCTCGATCTGCGGGCCAACCCAGGGGGGCTGCTCTACTCCAGCGCCGAGATCGCCCGCATGTGGATCGACCGAGGCAGCATTGTCTCGACGGTGAACCGGCAAGGGGAGCAGGATCGCCTCACGGCCAACAACACCGCCCTCACCGACAAGCCTTTGGCCGTTTTGGTGGATGGGGGATCCGCCAGCGCCAGCGAGATCCTGTCGGGGGCTTTGCAAGATAACCGTCGCGCCGTGATCATCGGCACGCAAACCTTCGGCAAGGGCCTGGTGCAGTCGGTGCATCCCCTGTCGGATGGGTCGGGCCTGGCGGTGACCATCGCCCGTTATCGCACCCCCAACGGCACCGACATCGATCACAAGGGCATCACCCCCGATATTTTGGTGGAGTTGTCTGAAGAAGATCTGAAGCGGCTGGGCCAGAACCGGGAGTTGGTGGCCACCTCGGCCGACCCCCAGTATGCTGCCGCCATCCAGGCCCTCCAGGCTCAGATCTCGGCCCGTCGGCAACAGGCCCAAGAGGCCATTCGTTCCTCTTCGCGGTAGCCGGATCCTGAGGCCGTGGTCGAGCTGAGGCTCAAAGACCAACGCGGGGTTGGCAATGCTGGGTTGTTCGTGGAGGTGGCGCGCGGCACTATGGCCGAGTCGAAGACCGTGGGATCTGTGAACTTAGCCGGGCGGGATCTGCTCCGGCTCAGCGACCTGACATCGGCAGAGCTATCGGCCCTGCTGGCTCAAGCGGCGGAACTGAAGCGGGATCCCTATCGGGCGGATCTGCGGGGTCGGGTGCTGGGGCTGTTGTTTCAAAAGGCTTCCACCCGCACCCGCGTCAGTTTTACTGCTGCCATGGCCCAGTGTGGGGGCAGCACCCTGGATCTGGTACCGACGGCGCTGCAGGTGAGCCGCGGCGAACCCCTGCCGGATACGGCCCGCGTCCTCTCCCGCTACCTGGATGTCATTGCCATTCGCACCTACGACCAGCGAGAGCTGGAGATCTTTGCCGAGTATGCCGAGATCCCGGTGATCAACGCCCTCACGGATCAGTTTCACCCCTGTCAGGTGTTGGCCGATCTGCTCACCATCCAGGAGAACTTCGGCCAACTGGCGGGCCTGACCTTGGCCTATTGCGGCGACGGCAATAACGTTGCCCATTCCCTGCTGCTGGGCTGTGCCATGAGCGGGATCCACATCCGTGTCGCCACACCCCCCGGTTACGAGCCGGATGGGGCGGTGGTGGCAGAAGCACAAGCCCTGGCCCAGGGATCGCAGGTGCTGGTCTTACGGGATCCCTACGCAGCAGTCGCAGGAGCTCAGGTGGTCTATACCGACGTGTGGGCCAGCATGGGCCAAGAGGATCAGGCCGAGGCCCGCAAAGCCCACTTCCTGCCCTACCAGGTCAACGCCGCGCTGATAAAACAGGCGGATCCCGAGGCTATCGTGCTGCACTGCTTGCCTGCCCACCGGGAAGAGGAGATTACTGCCGAGGTCTTAGAGGGATCCCAGTCCCGTGTGTGGGATCAAGCAGAAAATCGCCTCCACGTGCAAAAGGCGCTGCTGATCCAACTGCTGGGGGCAGGGTGACCCCAGAGAGAGGGAAGGTGTCAACGGTTATTGGCGGGGCGGCGAGCGGCAATGGCCAGGCTGACGTTGGGCAGCCGCTGCAGGGTATCCATCACCTCTACCACCTTGCCGTGGGAGAGGGCCAAATCGGCGTTGATCACCACCAGGCGGCGCCCTTCAGCCGGCTTCTCGGCCAGGATGCGTTCCACCGTCGGGATCAGAGCGGAGATATCGGCGATCTTCTCCTGGTTGACGGCGATCTGGCCTTCTGCCGTGATGCTCACCGTTACATCCGGCTGTAGACGAACTTGGGCCGTGGTTGCGTCCGGCAGGTTGACATCCAGCGCTTCCGAGCGGGTGAGCACCAAGCTGGCGATGACAAAAAACACCAAGATCGAAAAGATGACATCGATCAAGGGCACAATATTAATCTCGCCGGAGCGGAAGTTTTCTTCGGGGATGCGCATGGCTTAAGAGGGCTCAAGCGAAGAGTAGGGCGGAAGGGTGGAGCTGCCACCGGGTCTGGACTGCGTGTAGGGGTACTGGGAAAGTTGCTGGGCTTGCATCTCTTGCCGCTGCCGATGCAGCAACTCCAGCTCGCCGCCGTACTCCTGGATCTTGGAAAGTTGCCGCAGGTAGAGAGAGCGGAAGACATTGGAGATCAGCAAGGTGGGAATGGCCACGATCAGCCCAAAGGCGGTCGAGTAGAGGGCTTCGGCAATCCCCTGACCCACCCCCTGTGTGTCGGTGCCGCCGATATCTCCCAGTTGGATGGAGCTGAGGATCTGGATGATGCCGGTAACCGTGCCCAGCAGTCCCAGGAAGGGGGCAACGGTAATGACAGTGTCGAAGACCGTGTTGAAGCGCTTCAGCAGGGGCACCTCTGCCGCCAGGGCTGTTTCCAGGGCCAACTTAAAATCTTCGGGGCTGGCTTCGTTCAGCTCCAGGCCGGCCAAAAAGATGCGAGCAATGGGCAGGTCGGCATTTTGTTCCAGCAGATACTGGGCAGCGCGTGGGTTGCGGCGGTACTGGCTGAGGGCTTGCCGCACCACCTCCTCCTGCCGGTGGGTGACCTTCCACCAGAACAAGGCCCGCTCGATGCAACAGGCCACCGAGAAGACCGAGAACGTCAGCAGGGGGATGGAATAGTACCAACCCTGGATCAGGAGCTGCAAAACTCTATCCATACGACCCTGACTTCCCCCTTCTTCTTCGCTCATCTTGTCATAGCACTTTCTCGGCAGGGCTGGGATCCCTTCTTGCGCGGCGAAGGTTGCACCTTTTGGCAATTTTGCCCCAATCCCGGATCGCATCTCGTCAATCGTCGATCCAGAAGGCATACTGGTTGCAACCATTTTGGTTTGGATCCCGAGGGCGTGAATTATGAAATTCAGACGCTGGTTGGGCCTTTGCTGCGCCGGACTGATGGCACTGCTGTTGACGGCTTGCGGCAAGGGATCCACCCCCTACGACAGCATCGTGGTCAACTTTGTTAATACGGCCACCCCCAGCCAGATTGCCGCTATCGCCAAAGAGTATAATTTGACGCTCCGCCCCAGCAGCGACAGCGCTTTTGCCCGCCAAGAAGCGATCTACCTATTTGACGTGGATGCCGACCATCTGGGATCCACGCGGCGGCTGGTCAAGCGGCTCACCAACGAAGCTTTGATCGAGTACGCTCACCCCAACTATCAATTCCAGGCGGCCTTTGTGCCCAACGACCGCCTCTATCCCCAGCAGTGGAATCTCAGGGCCATCCGCATGCCGGAAGCCTGGGACATCTCTCAGGGGGAAGGGGTGACGGTAGCCGTGGTGGATACTGGGGTGACGCGAGTTCCCGACCTGGCCCAAACTCAATTTGTGCAGGGCTATGACTTCGTGGACGATGATGAGGACCCGGAAGACCTCAACGGCCACGGCACCCATGTGGCGGGAACCATCGCCCAATCCACCAACAATTTCTTGGGTGTAGCCGGCATCGCCTTCAAGGCCAAGATTATGCCGGTGCGGGTGTTGGATGCCAACGGCTTCGGCTCCCTGTCGGATGTGGTGGAAGGGATCCGCTATGCTGCCGACCACGGGGCCACGATCATCAACCTCAGCCTGGGTAGCCGCGCTTCGGCCCGACTGATGGAAGAGGCCGTAGCCTATGCCCACAGCAAAGGGGTGACGGTGATCGCAGCCGCCGGCAACGAAAACTCCGACCAGGTGAGCTACCCGGCTCGCTACCCGCATGTGATCGCTGTCTCGGCCACCGGCCCCGATGGCAGCAAAGCCCCTTACTCTAACTATGGGGTGGGGGTGGACATCTCTGCCCCGGGTGGCGCCAAAACCCCCGATCACCCTGAGTACGGCATTCTGCAGCAGACCATCAACCGCCGCAACCCCAACGAGCCGGTCTTTGCCTACTTCCAAGGCACCAGCATGGCCACTCCCCACGTGGCCGGCGTGGCGGCGCTGATCCAAGCCCAGGGCATCAAAGACCCGGACAAGGTGGAAGAGGTGCTGAAGATGTCGGCCACCCCGGTGCCTGGCGACAAACAGAACTTCTACGGGGCCGGTCGTCTGGATGCTGCCAAGGCGCTGGCCCGAGCCACCGGTCAGCAAGAGGAGAACCCCCTGGTGCTGTGGCTGAAGGACTTCCTGCAATACCTGAACAACAACGGCTACCTCAACCCGCGCTTCTGGTTTGATGGCGGCCCGATTGCCCTGGTGCCCAAGCTGCTGATGGTGATAGGCGGCTACATCATCCTGGTGCTGATCCGCTGGTGGCTGGCTCCCAAGCCGATGCGGGCAACAGTGCCTTTGCTGGCCGGGATCCTCTTGGGCAGCGCCGGCCTCTTCCCACTGCAGGGCTTGGCCATTGTGGGTGCCCCTCGCTGGCCCTTCCAATTGGCGGGGAGCTCCCTGCCGGAGCTGGGCACCGCCTTGGCCCAAACCAACGCTTTGAACCCCTTGTTTGCCAGCGTCTTGATCCCGGGCCTGTTGCTGGTGCTGCTCCTGGGCCATCGGCGCTGGCGCTGGGCGGTGATCGGCCTCTCTATCGGCATGGCCTCCCATCTGCTCTTGTCCGGATCTCTGTTCTATGAGGGGGTAGTATGGCTTGGATCCTCTGCTTGGCTGGGTCGCTCCTTTTTGCTCTTCAATGGCCTGCTCTGCCTGGGCCTGGCCTATTTGGGAGCACAAGCCATCCTGGAGTCCCAGTCCAACAGCACCGGTCTAGCGCTGAGGCGGTGATGGAAGAATACAGCGGTACCATCCAGTTCCTGGATATCGAAGGAGGGGTGTGGGTGCTGACCCTGCCTTCCGGCCAGCACTATGCCCTCTTCCGCGCCCCCAAAGAGCTCTTACAAGAGGGGTTGGAAGTCACCATCCAGGGACAGCTCAAAGAAGACATGGTGACGGTGGCTCAGGTGGGGCCGGTCTTGGAGGTGAAGAGCTTCCGACGGCAGCCCTAGCTTGGCCCAGATACAGATCGATCAAACAAATCGGGGATCCCCGCTCAGGGATCCCCATTTTTTCTAACTTTTTGGGATGTTTCGCTGCGCCAGCGTCTTCTGGATCCCTCACCCCCAGCCCCTCTCCCTGAGGGAGAGGGGAGCTGGGGATGGACGTAACGAACCGTTTCATTGCCGTTTGAAATGACGGTCAGCTCAACACAGCCTAGGAAAACACGGCCTCCAACTCTTGCAACGTCTTTTTCACCTTGGCCTGGGCTGCTTCCACCTCCGGTTGGTCATAGGCTTTGGCGGCAAAGTCCAGTTGTTCCAGGCTACGGCCCATCTCCTTGGCCAGGCGCAGCACTTCCCGCTTTTGCCGATCCGGCAAGGTGGCCGCCAGGCCGGTCAAGGTCTTGCGGGTCAGGCCCATCGGTCCGTGGATGTAGGAGCGGATCTCCAACCAGTCCTCCGCCTCCACCAGGCTTTGCAGCCGCTCCACCTGTTGCTCCAGTTGTTGCAGCTCTCGGGGCAAGCCGGCAGCCGCCTGTACAGGAAGCGATCCCAGCCACAGCCCCAATGTCAGGATGGCAACCAGCAACACACTCCGCCAGCGACAGATCATCACGTACCTCCCACATGCCTGCAACAGGCTTGATTTCAAGGACTCCGTCCCGCCGACACGATCGGCAATCAAATCAATAGTTTACCTGCTGGCTGCACCCCAGCTCCTCGGCTACCTCTCAAAGAGCAGAGCAAATCGGCTAGGCTAGAGCTATCCTGTAAAAGAATGTAAATGGCGCTCTCATGCAACGCATCATCCTCATGACCGGCAAGGGTGGGGTCGGCAAAACCTCGATGGCAGCGGCGACCGGCTGGCGTTGTGCCGAGATCGGCCTGAAAACTTTGGTGCTGAGCACCGATCCGGCCCACTCGTTGGCCGATAGCTTCGATCAGCCCTTGGGCCATGAGCCGGTGGAGGTCAAACCCAACCTTTGGGGCGCGGAGCTGGATGCCCTCAACGAGCTGGAGCTGAATTGGGGATCCGTCAAAACCTACATTACCCAGGTGTTGCAGGCGCGTGGGCTGGATGGGGTGCAGGCGCAGGAGCTGGCCATTTTGCCGGGGATGGACGAGATCTTTGCCCTGGTGCGGGTCAATCGCCATTACGACGAGGGCAAGTTCGATGTGCTCATCATCGACTCAGCCCCTACGGGCACGGCTCTGCGCCTTTTGAGTTTGCCGGATGTTTCCGGCTGGTACATGCGCAAGTTCTACAAGCCCCTGCAGGGCTTGGCGCAGATGCTGCGTCCTATTGCCGAGCCAATTGTGAAGGGACTGACCGGGATCCCCCTGCCCAATGACCAGGTACTGGATGCCCCCTACGAGTTCTACCAGAAGATCGAGCGGCTGGAGGGCATCCTCACCAACAACCGCATCACCTCGGTGCGGCTGGTCACCAACCCCGAAAAGATGGTGATCAAAGAATCGCTGCGGGCCCACGCCTACCTCAGCCTTTACGGCGTCGCCACCGATTTGGTGATTGCCAACCGCATTCTGCCGGATGGAGTGGTGGATCCCTACTTTGCTGCCTGGAAGGCCGCCCAACAAAAATATCGCCGGGAGATCCACGAGAACTTTGCTCCTCTACCGGTGGTGGAGATCCCGCTGTACTCCGAGGAGTTGGTGGGGTGGGACGCCCTGGCCCGCCTGAAAAAAGACCTTTGGGGAGAGCGCAACCCGGCGGAAGTGTTCTACACCGAGCAAACGATGCATGTGGTCACCGACAACGGCCAGTACCGCCTGGATCTGTACTTGCCCGGGATCCCGAAAGAGCAGGTGGAACTGAGCAAAACTGGGGATGAGCTGAACATCCGCATCGGCAACCACCGCCGCAACCTGGTGTTGCCCCAGACCTTGGCAGCCATGACCCCGGCCCGCGCCAAGATGGAAGAAGACTACCTGCGCATCCATTTTGCCGCTTGAGCCTGTAGCCCTCTGCCGAAGAGGTATCCTCAAATAGCAAACAGCCAGCTAACCCGGAGCGGATGAGCTACTACATTGCCCCCACCTTCCTCAAGGTCGTCGCCCTGCACCTGACGAAGAATCATCTCCCTTTGCCGGACGTGCCGGTTCCGCTCATCTTGGGCATCCACGGGCGTAAGGGTGAGGGCAAGACCTTTCAGTGCAACCTGATTTTCGAGCGCATGAAGGTCTATGCCGTTCACATCTCCGGCGGTGAGCTGGAAAGTCCCGACGCCGGGGATCCGGCTCGCATGATCCGTCTGCGCTACCGTGAAGCTGCCGAGCACATCCGCAAATTTGGCCAGATGGCCGTGCTGATGATCAACGACCTGGATGCCGGTGCTGGCCGTCTGAACACCATGACCCAGTACACCGTCAACACCCAACTGGTCAGCGCCACCTTGATGAACATCGCCGACAACCCCACCAACGTGCAGCTTCCCGGCAGCTACGATCCCAAGCCTCTGCCACGCGTGCCCATCATCGCCACCGGCAATGACTTTTCCACCCTCTATGCCCCCCTCATCCGCGATGGGCGCATGCGCAAGTTCTATTGGGAGCCCAGCCGCACCGACCGCATTCACATCGTTCACGGCATTTTTCAGGCTGACGGGCTGTCGCTGGAGGAAGTCGAGCGCCTGGTGGACACTTTTCCTGAACAGGCCATCGACTTTTTCGGCGCCCTGCGCGCCCAACTTTACGACGAGCAGGTATGGCAATTGATCCAACAAGTGGGCCTAGAGGGCATAGCCTTTCGCCTGCTCAAAAGCAAAGAAGGCGCCCCCCACTTTCCGCCGCCGCGATTTTCTCTGGAGCAGTTGATCCAGGCCGGCCACCAGCTCAAAGCCGAGCAACAACAAGTAGAAGCCCGTCGCCTCTCCGAAGAATACCTTGGCCTCAAGCGCTCCGCCTCCCAGGAGCCGCCTCCCGCTTCCCCGCCATCCCTTCCTGGGGCTGCTCACTCGGTCGATCCTCCCCCCGTTCCGCTCAACCCAAAAGTGCAGGCCCATATTCGCCAGATCCTGGCGCAAGGATACGAAATCCAGGTGGAGCACGCGGATCCGCGCCGCTACCGGGTTCATTCCTGGCAGGAGTGTGGAGTTGCCCACCTGAAAGAATGGGCCGCTGCCTGTCAGGCTGTCGAGCAGTGCCTCAGCCGTTTTCCCAAGGACTACATCCGGCTGGTGGGCGTAGATCCAGTGAAAAAACAACGGCAGATCGAGACCATTATCCAACGTCCATGAGGGGATCCCACCGCAAACTGGAAGGGGGAGTGCGGCGCCAGAGCAAAATGGCACAATGAGGGAGCCCCCTCTTTGCTCGACAATCCTCTCCAAATCATGCTGTGGCTGCGCCTTCTCCTGGTGGCTTTGTGCGTCGTGTTCATGGGCTGGTTGTCTCCGCCTGCCAATGCCCTCCTCAACGACGACCGCTACGACGGCAACATCTTTGCCCTCTACGGCTCCAACGGCGGCATGATCCCCCCTCGTGTCTCCCTGAAGCAGGCCAAAGAACAAGGGATCCCGGCCCTCCTCGTCTACTACATCGACGACAGCAGCGATTGCAAAAAATACGCTGCCACCCTGGCCAACCTACAAGTTCGCTATGGGCTGGGAGTCTATTTCATTCCTTATTCTGTCGATTCCCTCTTGCCCGGGGATGAGCGCGGCCAGTACTACAGCGGTCGCGTTCCCCAAACCCTTCTTTTTGACTCCCAGGGCAACATTGCTTATCAATCCATCGGCAACCGCCCCATCACGGAAGTGGAAAACGCCATTCGCGCCCTCTTCCACCTGGATCCCGTCCCCCCAGGGGTGATCAAAGCCAAGCCCTTCAACGAGATCCAAACCGGATTTTCCCGACCCCGTTCCCCCGCCCCCCCAGCCGAGGCACAGCCGTGACCGCTCCTCCCGATTCCCCGGATTCGCTTGAGGCTCTGCAAACCAAGCTCGAGATCTTGCAAGCGCGGCTGGTCGACCTGCGCGAGCTGGAGCGCCTGTCCCAGCTTTCCCCCGAACACTGGGCTGAAATTCAGGCGGAAGTTAGCCAATTGGAACAACGCCTGCAAGCCTACCTGTTGGAAGTGTTTAACCCCGTTCCCACCACCTTTTGGCAGGTGCTGCGTTTTGGCGGCCTCGGTCTGCTCCTTGGCATTGCTCTCCAGCGCTGGGTGCTGAGCTAGCACCCGTTAAGAAAGATCAAAAGTCTTGGATCCCGGAGCCCTTTCCCATGCGCCTGCGACGCCCTAGGCCCTTCAGCTCGAGTACGTCCGCAACTTGCCTGACGATATCCAAACCATCGTCAGCGAGCAAAACACCATCCTCAATCTCGGCGACTTTCTCAATACCACCAAATAATCGATACCGAAGTGGCCCCCAGCCCCTCTCCCAAGCTGAGAACTAGAGCTACGCCCACCATCCAACTTCCCCACACCCCCAGAACCTGCCGCAGCAGCCCCAGACTTTCCCGCACCACCTGGGGGCTCAAGGGACGGGCTGGGATCCCCACCTTGGGCTTCTCTTTGGGGATCCCGCGATAGCAATTGGTGCCTCCCAACTGGATCTGCAGCCGCCAGGCAAAGGCCGCCTCGCTCCACCCCGAATTGGGGCTGGGATCCGCCCGCCCGTCGCGGCGACACCGCTGCCAAAACCCCCAGGGATCCCCGCTGAACAGGGCCAGCGTCAACACCGTCAGCCGGCAGGGCAGCCAGGTCAACACATCCTCACAGCGGGCCGGCACCGTGCCCAGGTAGGTAAAGGGGGCATGGCGATAGCCCACCATCGAATCAAGCGTGCTGCTGGCCTTGTAGGCCAAAGCCAGGGGCGCCCCTCCCAAAAAGGCATAGAACAAAGGGGCCGTCGCCCCGTCCGGGGTATTTTCCGCCACCGTCTCGATCACCGCCCGCAAAATCTCCGCCTCCGTCAGGTGCTCTGTATCCCGGCCCACGTAGCGGCTGAGGCATTGGCGGGCCTGCAGCAGATCCCCCTTTTCCAAGGGATCCAACACCTCCAAGGCGGCAAAGCGCAGGCTGCGCCCCCCCAGGCAACTGGCCATCAGGATGGCGTGCATCAGGATCCCTGCCCAGGGGTGGAGAGCCTGGGCAACGGCGATCAGCCCCCAGCCTGCCGCGTAGGATCCCGCCAGCAGCGCCAGCGTCAGCACCGCCCCGCCCCACCGTTGTGCCTGTGGGGTCGAACAGTGCTTGAGGATACAGCCTTGCCCCCAGGCGATGACTGCCCCCATTACCCGCACCGGATGGGGCCACCCCCAGGGATCTGCCAACCAGTAATCCAGACCCAGCGCTGCCGCCAGCACCAGCGCAGCAGCCGGCTGAGTCGGGAAAAAGGGCAAGCGCTCCATCCTGCCCATCAGACCACAAATCCACTCTCCTGATCCTGAGCCGCCTGCCAACTGCGGGCATCAAAATACAGATCCTCCAGAGTGGTTTCCTCCAGCACCTGCTGCGCCCGTCGGGCGATCCGCTCCCAGAGAGCCGCTGTCACCCAGTCCAGCCGCTCCGTCGAGCCTGCCTGAGGCACGGCTGAAGCTTTGGAACTCTCCACAAGCGGATCCAGAGATTCTCCCACCGCTGCCAAAATGGCGCTGATCGGGATCCGCCGCGGTGCCCGTGCCAGCCGGTAGCCCCCCTGCGCCCCCCGCTGCGAACAGACCAAACCGGCCTGGCGCAGCTCGATCAACAGCTTTTCCAGATAGGGGGCCGGGATCTGCTGTCGCTCGGCAATGGCCCGCACCGAGGCCATCTGCCCCGCGCCGAGCATCGCCAGATCCAGCAAAGCCCGGATGCTGTAAGTAGCTCGCGTGGTCAGCCGCACCTGCTCTCTCCCGCCAGTCTCTCCCGATCCTGCCACAGGGATCCCGGCTAGAGGGGTTAACCTAGAAAGCAGTACCCGCTCAGCTCTGGCCTCGTCGGGATGGAGCGCCCCACCGCCGGTCTCTACTTGGTGGCCACCCCCATCGGCAACCGCGAAGACATTACCCTGCGGGCGCTGCGGGTTTTGCGGGAGGTGGACTGGGTGGCAGCAGAAGACACCCGCCACTCCGGCCAGCTTCTTAAACACTTTCAGATCTCCGCCCGCCTCATCAGCTATCACGAGCACAACACGGCACAGCGGATCCCGCAAATCCTGAAGTATCTGGCGGCAGGGCAGTCGGTGGCTCTAATCAGCGATGCCGGCACACCCGCCATCTCCGATCCGGGTGAAGAACTGGTGCGCGCCTGCATCCAAGCCGGGATCCCCGTGATCCCGGTGCCTGGCCCGGTAGCGGCAGTGGCCGCCTTGGCTGCTTCTGGGCTGGCCACAGGGCGGTTTGTCTTCGAGGGTTTTTTGCCGCTCAAGGCCAGCCAGCGGCAGGCCCGTCTGCAACAACTGGCCCAAGAAGAGCGCACCATCGTCCTCTACGAAGCCCCCCACCGCCTGCAGCAAACTCTGCAAGATCTCCTGGCTCACTGCGGCCCTCAGCGGCAGATCGTGCTGGCCCGTGAGCTGACTAAGCTGCACGAGTCCTTCTGGCGGGGATCCCTGGCCGCCGCTCTGGAGCACTGCGCCGCCCAGCCACCGCGGGGAGAGTTCACCCTTGTTCTAGAGGGGCGGTCTGCCTCCCAAAAAGACGAAGAAACCTCCCCCTCGGAAGCGGAAGTTCGCCAGGAGCTGGCCCGCCTGCTGGCCGAGGGCCTCTCCCGCTCCGCCGCCAGCCGGCAACTGGCCCAGCGCTTCCAGGGATCCCCCCTCTGGACGCGGCGCCGCCTTTATGATCTCTCTTTGCAACTGGAGCCGCCTCCCGGCTCGGATTCCTCCCTGACCCCTCCGGCAACCGACGACGAGACAGACTCCTAGAGCATGGCGCGCATCTTGTTGGTGGACGACGAAGTGGAGTTGGCCGATTCCCTGGCCCAGCACCTGCGGCGAGAGGGCCACAGCGTGGACGTGGCCTACGAGGGAAACAGTGCCTGGGAGCTGCTGCAGAAGCCCCCAGCTCCACCCTACGACCTACTGGTACTGGACTGGATGTTGCCGGGACTGTCCGGCCTCTCCCTCTGCCAACAGGTGCGCCAGGTGGAAAAAACTGCGTCCCGCGCCACCCCCATTCTCTTCCTAACCGCCAAAGATACCCTCGACGACCGGGTGGAAGGGCTGGACGCCGGCGCCGACGACTATCTGGTCAAGCCCTTCGAGCTGCGGGAGCTGCTGGCGCGGGTGCGGGCCCTCTTGCGGCGGGCCGCCAGCCCCGGCGAAGGGATCCCTCGCCTGCAAATTGGGGATCTGGAGCTGGATCGGGAGAACCAAGTGGCCTACCGCCAGGGGCGGATGATCCACCTCTCCCAAAAGGAATTCCGCCTGCTGGAGTACTTCATGGCCCACCCTGGCCAGTTGCTCACCCACGAGCAGATCTACGAGCGGGTGTGGGCCGGCGAGGATCCCCCCAGCAGCAACGTCCTGGCCGCCCAGGTGCGCCTGTTGCGGCGTCGCCTGCGCTTGCCCGGCTCTCCCGAGTTGATCCACGCCGTCTATGGCAAAGGCTACCGCTTCGGGCCCGTGGCCGAGGATCCCTAGCAGTCATCAACTCCCCTCTCCCGCCGGGAGCGGGGCTGGGGGTGAGGGCATTACTTAGACTTGAGTTTCTCCGCCTTCTCGATGGCCTCCTCGATGGTGCCCACCAGGTAGAAAGCCTGCTCCGGCAGATCGTCCAGTTCTCCCGACAAAATGCGCTGGAAGCCCTTGATGGTGTCCTCCAACTTCACGTACTTGCCGGGCGAGCCGGTGAACACCTCCGCCACAAAGAAGGGCTGCGACAGGAAGCGCTCGATACGGCGGGCGCGGGCCACCACCAGCTTGTCCTCTTCCGACAGCTCGTCCAACCCCAGAATGGCGATGATATCCTGCAACTCTTTGTAGCGCTGCAGCGTTTGCTTCACCGCCCGAGCGGTGTTGTAGTGCTCCTCGCCCACAATGTCGGCTTGCAGAATCGTGGAGGAAGAATCCAGGGGATCCACCGCCGGGTAGATGCCCTTGGCGGCCAAGCTGCGCGACAGCACCACTGTTGAATCCAAGTGGGCAAACGTCGTCGCCGGCGCCGGATCCGTCAGGTCATCGGCGGGCACATACACCGCCTGCACCGAAGTGATGGATCCCTGCTTGGTAGAGGTGATGCGCTCTTGCAGGTTGCCCATTTCGGTGGCCAGGGTAGGCTGATACCCCACCGCCGAGGGCATGCGGCCCAACAGCGCCGACACTTCCGACCCGGCCTGCACAAAGCGGAAGATGTTGTCGATAAACAGCAGCACATCCTGCTTGTTGACGTCGCGGAAGTACTCCGCCATCGTCAGGGCGGTCAGGCCCACCCGCATACGGGCGCCCGGCGGCTCGTTCATCTGGCCGTACACCAGCGCCACCTTGTCCAGCACCCCCGATTCTTTCATCTCGTTGTAGAGGTCGTTCCCCTCGCGGGTGCGCTCTCCCACGCCGGCAAACACCGATAGGCCGGAGTGCTCCTCGGCGATGTTGTGGATCAGCTCTTGGATGAGCACCGTCTTGCCTACGCCGGCGCCGCCAAACAGGCCCACCTTGCCGCCCTTTTTGAAGGGGGCCAGCAGGTCGATCACCTTAATGCCCGTTTCAAAGGGCTCTGGCTTAATCGTCAAATTGACAAACTCCGGCGCGCTGCGGTGGATGGGGGCAAATTCTTGAGCTTGAACGGGCTCCCCTTGGTCAACCGGCTCTCCCAGCACATTAAAAATACGACCTAGGGTGGGCTGCCCAACCGGTACGGTAATCGGAGCGCCCGTATCCACCACTGGCATGCCCCGTACCAAGCCATCGGTAGAGGACATGGCCACCGCCCGCACGCGGTTGTCTCCCAGAAGCTGCTGCACCTCGAAGGTGATGTTGATCTTCAGGCCACTTTCGGTTGTGCCCTCCACCTTGAGGGCATTGTAAATTTCGGGCAGCTTGCCGCTGGGAAACTCGGCGTCGATCACAGGGCCAATGACCTGTGTAATGTAGCCAACATTGGTGGCAGTAGCGGTGGCAGTAACCATAGTTGAGGCTCAGCTCCTTGTGTGCGCAGCTATCGACTCAGCAAAGCCGGGTTGATGTTGATAAGTCATTAATCATCATACAGATAAAGGGATCCAGTTGCTGCTGCGCTTGTTCTGCGACAGAGTAGGCTTTTCTTCGCTACCCTAGAGCTAGGCAAGACAGGGGAATGGCAGCGATGGATCACTACGGAGGGCGTACTGCACAGCTTGGCTCCGTCCGCTTGGGAGGACGGCGTCCTCGCCCCCGGCGCGGCCCGGCTCTGCAACTGGGGATCCTCGGCTTTTTGCTGGGGTTGGGGGTGATGGGGGGAGCTTGGTGGTACAGCATCGGGCCGCGGCAAACCCTTTCTTTGTACTGGCTGACCAGTGCTGACAATTCCATCTACTACGTGCAGCAGGAGCGCTCCCTGCGCGCTTTTGACACCCAAGAGGCCATTCGTCTGGCCTTGGAAGAGCTGATTGCCGGCCCCCGGGATCCCCACCTTGCCACCGCTATCCCCTCCCAGACGCGGCTGCTGGATGTGCGGGTGGAAGGCAACGATATTTTCCTCAATTTCTCTTCTGAATTCACGCAAGGGGGGGGATCCACGGCGATGATGAGCCGGATTGCGCAGGTGCTCTACACGGCCACCAGCCAGAACCCCGGCGCGCGGGTGTGGATCTCCGTCGAGGGGCGCGCCCTCGAGGTGTTGGGGGGGGAAGGGCTAATTATCGACCAACCCTTGACGCGGGCCTCGTTTGTGCCCAGCTTCCAGCTGCCGGCAGAACCTGAGGCGGAGCCGTCAGCCGTATCAGCCTCTTGAAACCCTTGAGACAAAGATCATGAACTGGTTGCAGCGGGTGGGCAGCAGTTTTCTCCTGGCCGGTCAGGTGATCTTGCACCTGCTGCAAGGCCGTATTCATCGGCGCAACACCCTGGAGCAACTGGCGACAGTGGGGCTGGAGTCGCTGCTGATTGTTTTGATCACGGCGGTGGTGATCAGCGGCGTTTTCACCATTCAGTTGGCACGCGAGTTCATCAATTTCGGGGCCTCTTCCCTCATCGGCGGGGTTTTGGCCATTGCCCTGGCCCGCGAGCTGACGCCGGTGGTGACGGCGGTGATCCTGGCCGGACGGGTGGGATCCGCCTTTGCCGCCGAGCTGGGCACCATGAAAGTCACTGAGCAGATCGACGCTCTGCTGTTGTTGCGCACCGATCCGGTGGATTACCTGGTGATCCCGCGGGTGGTGGCTTCAGGGCTGATGCTGCCGGTGCTCACCATCCTCTCCTTGCTAACCGGCTTAGTGGGAGGGATGATCATCTGCGCTTCGGTCTACAACATTCCTTCCGCGGTGTTTCTCACCTCGGCTCAGAATCTCCTGGCCCCTTGGGACTTGCTCGTCTGTTGTTTGAAGGCGATGGTGTTCGGGGCTCTGATCGCCATTGTCGGCTCCAACTGGGGCCTTTCCACCAGCGGCGGCGCCAAGGGGGTAGGGCGCTCCACCACCGATGCTGTCGTCACGGCGCTGCTGGGCGTGTTTGTTACCAACTTTCTGATCTCTTGGCTGTTGTTTCAGGGGCCGGGTAGCGCCCTCAGCCGCGCGCTGTAGTCGCGCCTGCCCACGCTGCCGCTAAGATGGGATCCCCTGCCCATTCTCCGGATCCATGCGAGTGGAATTTCAGATTTTGCGACAGTTGCCGCCGGAGCCACCCCGCTGGCAGTCTTTCTGGCTGGAGACATCCCCTGGCGCTACCATTCTCGATTGCCTCAACCGGATCAAGTGGGAGCAGGATGGCAGCTTGGCCTTCCGCAAAAACTGCCGCAACACCATCTGTGGCAGTTGTGCCATGCGCATCAACGGCAGGGCTACTTTGGCCTGTGGCCGACAGGTGGGCGAAGAGCTGGATCCCCGCAGCCCTCAGCCCATTCGCATCGGCCCTTTGGGCAACCTGCCCGTCCTGCGGGATCTGGTGGTGGATATGCAGCCCTTCTGGAACGATCTCAGCCGGGTGGATCCCTTTGTCAGCACGGCGGGGCGCCGCATCCCGGAGCGGGAATTTTTACAGTTGCCTGCCGAACGGGAGCATCTCAACGCTGCCGGTGGCTGTATTCTCTGCGGGGCCTGCTATTCCGACTGCAACGCCAAAGAGGTGAACCCGGAGTTTGTCGGCCCTCATGCTTTGGCCAAAGCCAACCGCCTTGTCCAAGACAGCCGCGACAGCCGACGGGAACAACGCCTGCAAGCTCAAGATAGCTTGGCCGGCGTCTGGGGCTGTACCCGCTGCTGGAACTGCAACAGTGTCTGCCCGATGGGTGTAGCGCCCCTGGATCAAATCACCGAGCTCAAGCAAGGGATCCTCTCCCGAGACCAGACTCCTGTTTTGTCGGGCAACCGTTCTCGTGCCCAGGACATAGCCATCCGCCACCGCAAGACCCTGGTGCAACTGGTGCGCTCCGGTGGTTGGGTGGATGAGCGCCGCTTCGGCCTGCAGGTGGTGGGGCGGGAGGGGCTGCTCAGCTTGGTGCCTTTGGGGCTGCGCCTGCTGGCCAGGGGCAAATTTCCCTTGCGCTTCAAGCCCTCCTCAGGGACGGCGACGGTGCGGCGGCTGATCGATGCGGTCAGACAGGAAACGAACGGTGGCGCCGCGGATCCCTAAGCCCCATTTTTGAGATTTTCCTGGCCTGAGATCAGCCGGGCGCTCAGGATCTGGTCCCCTAGCTTGATCTTGCGCAGCACCTCGGTGCCCTCGGTAACATAACCGAATACGGCATAGCGGCCATCCATGAGGTTGAGGCCGGCAGGGGTGAGATCCGGCTCGGCCATGAAGATGAAGAACTGAGAAGAGGCGCTGTTGGGATCATCGGGATAGCGGGCCATGGCCACCGTCCCCTCAGCAGCAAAGGGCAGGGCCGGCTCTACATCCCACAGGCCCAGTTGATCAAAGGTCTGGCCGTAGCGGGGCACCACCTCGCCTTTGGCCCGAATCTCCATCGGGATGGTGCGAACCTTGCCGGTGGCCGGATCCACATAGCCGTCGGCAGGGCCTGGGGGATCCCCCGCTTGCACCAGGAAGAAGTTCTCCACCCGGTCAAAGGTCAGGCCATCGTAGAAGCCCCGCTGCACCAAATCGGCAAAGTTGCCGGCGGTGAGGGGGGCGCTATACCCATCCAGCGTGATCACCATGCGCCCGGCGGTGGTGTTCAGCTCCGCTTCCGCCCGGCCCAGGAGCTGCGGCTTGTCGGCATATTCGGCAGGGATCGCGTAGGGAAAAGCCCCCACCCAGTGGTTTTCCAGGGATCCCAGCTCGTCTATGAGGCGGTCGTAGGCGGCGCGGGCCTCTTCCTTGCCCTTGGATTTGCGCTCTGTGGCCTGGCCGATGGTTTGCAACTCCTGGCGTAGAGTGGCAACTTCTCCAGCGGCGGCAGCAGCCTGCTCAGGGGGCAACTCCGCCAAGAGGGGATCCGTGTAGCGATCCAGAAGCCGCTCCACCTGGCGCACATCTCCCCGCACCGCCGACCAGCGGTTGTACTTCAAGTCGCTCTCAATTTTGGTGATGGCCTCATCGATTTCCCAGATCCGGCTGTCCTGGATGGGCAGCGCCCGCCGCAAGAGAGTACGCGGATCCGTAATGGCATCCCCTTGCGGCAGCGCCAGGGCCGGGATTCCACCCAGCCAAACCGCCCACAGCAACACAGCAGCTAAGACAAGCCGGAGCGATTTTCTCCCCCACTCCCACCGATTGCTGCCAACTGCGGATCCCTGCTGGGCACGCTGCGCCATATCCTCACCTGTTGCCGACACTGCTTTTGCTCTCAGCCTGGCATTCTACCGTTGCTGGCGGCAAGCGTTGCTGCAAGCGAAGAGAATGCAAAGGTCAAACGGCCAGGAACCGGCTGCGTCCCCCTCCTACCTGGGAACGACGGCCTCACAGATCCAAGGGTGTGGTGCGAAATTGATCCAAAAGCCCAAAAACAGCTAAGAAGCGACGGGACTGGGGATCCAAAACCAACAGGCTGCCGGAGCCGTCCATGAGGATGGCCATGAGCAAAGGCTGACGGGCCAGCTCAGCTCGAGGGTTCTCGATGCGGGTGGGGCTTAGAGTTACTGTGGCTGACTGCGGGATCCCTTGCAGATCGGTTATGCGGTTAACTTGCAAGCTGACCTGGGCAGGAGAAAGCTGGGTGACCGGCTGAGGCGGATCCCCTGCTTGCAAGAGGGCAATGTTGAACTCCATCTCCCCCTGGGTGGTGCTGAAACTGCGCGTCAGAGCCCCGTTGAAGGTCAAGCGCGTTTGGGATCCCAAAGAAGCAGGGTCGATCCCTGTGCTACTGGAAGAGCCACAGCCGGTTATGGAGATCCCCAGCAGGATCAAGACAATTGCCCAGCCAGTTTCTCGGTTTTGGGGTCTGCTAAGCTGCATTGTTGAAACCTGAAGAATATAGCCGATAACACAGACAAGCTTGAGGACAGCAGCGTAAACCTACCATGAGAAGAACTCAGGAGCATCGCGGAGAAAAGAACCCAAGTGTACAAGAAAGTACACTATAAGCTTGTTTTCGGGTCGATTGCTTCTATCGACGACGTTTCTGCAAGCTAATTGCTCTCCTATGAACTACCCCACCGCGCAGGCGGGTGGGGTTTCCCCATCCGCTTTACGGCGA
>NZ_JANSIQ010000014.1:0-55245 GCF_047502685.1 Synechococcus sp. OH20
CTACAACGTTGCTACTAATTGGACTCCGTCCCGCTGCCGCGAACAGCAACCGGGGTTGGGAACCCGCCTCGTGAGTCTTGGATGCTTCAGCTCTACTTCACAGACCCGGTACACGGGATCAATGAAGCAACTGGGGCAGAGGAAGAGACAAAAATCTCGCCGTAAAGCGGATGGGGAAACCCCACCCGCCTGCGCGGTGGGGTAGTTCATTCAAAACACCAGCTCAACTTCTGCTAAGGCAGCTTCCGGCCCCACCAGGGCAATGGCCGGGTTGGTCAGATAGGTTTTCGCAGCTTGATGGAGCTGCTCTGGGGTGAGCTGCCTGACCTCTTGCAAGTACTGCTGGTCGAACTCCATGCCCAAGCCCAAAATCTCGTACCAGCCGGCCAGTTGCGCCACTTGGGCATTGGTTTGTTTGCTGAGGGCGTATTGGCCCAATAGCTTGCGCTGGGCCATTTCTATCTCTTCTGGGGGGAGCGGATTGGCCTGCAGACGGTGGATTTCTGCCTGCAGGCGCTCCAGGGCTACCTGGGTGTTCTCCGCCGCAGTGCCCATATAAACCCCAAAAGGAGCGGGATCCCGACGGGTGGCAAAAAAAGCCGAGACCTCATAGGCCAGGCCGCAGCGCTCCCGCAGCTCCACAAACAGGCGGCTGGACAGACCGCTGCCCAGGTAGGTGGCCAGCAATTTCAGGGCTGGATAATCCGCAGAAGCCGCAGGGGATCCGCGAAAGCCGATCAAGAGGGTCGTCTGCTGGGTGGGCTGGGGCAGCTTCAGCAGTTGCGGCTCCCTCAGAGGGGGTAGGGGAAGATCCAGGTCTTTTGGAGAGGGGCCGGGAACAACCCAGTCTCCCAAAGCAGCTTCCACTTGGGCAGCCATCTGCTCCGGCGGCTCTGGGCCGATCACCACTATCACCATTCCATCGGGACGACAGTGGGCCGCATGATAGGCTACCAAATCCTCGCGGGTCAGGGATCCCACCGTCTCCAGCCGTCCCAGCCCCGGTAGGGCGTAGGGGTGATCCCCGTAGAGGGCTTGCCGCACCCGATCAAAAGCCAAGCTGAAGGGCCGTTCCTGTTGGGCGCGAATGGCCTGCAGCATCAAATCCCGCTCCCGCGCCACCTCCGCCTCGGGAAAGCTGGGATCCCGCAGGAGCTCCGCCAGCAACCCCAGCAGCTCAGGAAAATCCGCAGCCACACAGCGCAGGCTGACCTCGAAACAGTCGGCAGAGCTGTCCACCCCCAGCGAGGCTCCCAGCGATTCCACCCAAGCGGCAATGGCCTGAGAGTTGTGCCGATGTGTCCCTTTGGTGAGGACAGCCGCCGTCAAGTGGCTCACCCCCGCCTGCTGCGGTCGCTCTGACCGGCTGCCGCCGCGGAAAAAGCAGTGGGCCGCCAAGATCTCCACCGTTGGGTTCTGGCCCAGCAACAGCGTGAGGCCATTGGCCAAAAGGACGCGCTGTAGACGGCCACGTTGGGTGGCAAACAGGGTAGCGTTCATGCAGGCAAGGGATCCCCGTCCAAAATCCGAAAATCAAGGGTCTGGGGCGTCGAGGTAGCGCTCAACGACAAGCCAGTTGCAGCTCCGAGACTGCCGCCGGATCCAGAGCAGTTGGCTTGAGAAGGGTGACCACATGAGCTTCCGGAGACAAGTATTGCTGGGCCAGTTCCCGGAGCTGAGCCGGGGTAAAAGATTGCAACAACTCCAGGTACTCTTGAATGCGTTGCACCCCACTCAGCGTCTCGTAGTAGCCATAGATACTCGCCAGTTGACTGGGAGACTCGGCGGAGAACAAGAACTCATGGGTGAGCATGCGTCGGGTGCGATCCAACTCCGCTTGGCCGATGCCATCCTGCTGTAACTTTTCAATCTCGTGCAGGATGGTCGCCTCCACCCGCGCCACATCCTCCGGCTCCAGTTGGGCACTGATACAAAAAAGCCCTCCCTCCTTCAGCACCAGCGAAGAACAGCCAATGGCCCTCACCCAGCCCCGCTGTTCCCGCAGCAGATGAACCAGCCGCGAAGTACGGCCATCTCCCAGCACAGAAGCCAACATCTCCAAGCCACAGGCCTCTTGCCAATCGTCAATGCCGACGGTGGGCCAGGCCAATTTCAGGCGGGCTTGCTCCAAGCGGACATGGGTGCTCTCCCGGCGCAGGATCCCTTGGGGACGAGGCTGCGGCGGAATGGGGGGGCTGACCGCTGCCGGCCCGGCGGCAGAGCCACCAAACTGCTCCTCCACCAAAGCCAGCGCCTTTTCAGGTTCGAGGCCACCCGTCACCACCACCGTCATGGATTCAGGCCGATACCAGCCGCGGTGGTAGGCGCGCAGCAGCTCAGGGGTCAGTTGCATCAGGCTTTCTGGCGTGCCCAACACCGGTCGTCCATAAGGGTGCTCCCCGTAGGCGGTCTCCATCAGAAGCTGATAGGCGGTGTAGTCGGGGTTGTCGGCGGCGCGGCGAATTTCCTCCAGGACCACCTGCCGCTCCCGCTCAAACTCCTGCTCCGGGATCCCGGCCCGCAAAACCACCTCTGCCAGGTAAGGCAAGGTATCGGCCAGGTCGGCAGCGGCCACCGTAATGTAGTAGTGGGTGTAGTCTTGGCTGGTGGCCGCATTGGTAACTCCCCCCCGTCCTTCAACGGCCCAGTCCAACTCACCGGGGGCCAAACGCTCGCTGCCCTTAAACACCATGTGTTCCAGAAAATGGGAGATGCCCAGGCACTCCGGCAGCTCATGGCGTGCACCTGCCCGTACCCAGACATCAACAGTAACAGAATCGGCAATCGGGATGGGATGAAGGATGACGCCTAGCCCATTGCTCAGTCGGTGGGTGTAGGCGGGCAAAAGACGAGGAGCGCGATTCAAAATTCTTAACTAATAGAGAACACTCTTAATTATAGAGGGAAAAGGTCGCCGCGAAATAGCATTTGAGACTACTTTTCTTGGCATTTAAGGCTCGTTGTGCAGATCTGGGGATCCCTGCCAAGAGAGACTGGGGGATCCCTCGCCGGCCAGATTGTCCTCCACCTGAAATCCAGGGGGCCACTCTTGGCTGTCTCGCACCCGTTGCACCACCTCTTGGGGCAGCAGAACCCCCAACTGCCGGGCAGCCATGGCCACCACATCGCCCCGATCGATCAAGCCGGCAATGGCACCGCTGGGCGTGAAGACCAAAATGCGGCGCGGTTCTGCCTGGCGCATCATCTGAATCACCTGGGGGATGGGGGTCTCCTCTCGTACCCCCTGCAGTTGCTCCATCGGCTTGAGAATGGCCTTGAGGGTGAGGCGATCCCACTGGCTGCGCTCGATGTCGTTGAGCAGTTCTGGCCTGACCAACCCGCGGTAGCGGCCGTCTTCCTCGGCGAAATAAATCTCTGCTGGCTGAGCTGGGGCTTCCGGCTTGAGGGAAGAGGGCACCAGGTAGCGATCCACAAACTCCCGCAGGCTCATGTTGGCATCCAACACCCGAAACTGGCGGGTCATCACATCGGCAGCCTTCAGGCGGGCCAACACCTGCTGGAGCTGGGCATACTGGCTGTAGCGGCGGGCGGTGTTCAAAATAAACAGTCCGATCAGTCCCAGCCAGAGGCCATTCAGGCTGCCAGCAAAGACCGCCAACAACCCTAGCCCCAACAGGCCAAAGCCGACAAATTGTCCGGCCCGAGCCGCCCAGATCATGCCCTGTTGGCGATCCCCTGTCCAACCCCAGATGGCCGCCTTGAGCATTTGCCCTCCATCCAGAGGCAGTCCCGGCAGCAGATTAAACAGGGCAATCGTCAAGTTGATGGCAGCCAAGTTGGTGAGGGTTGAGGCCAGCATCGACTCCGGCACAGCCCAAGCCCGGGCCAGGCTGAAGATGAGGAACAGGCCCAGGCTGAGGAGGGGACCTGCCACCGCCACGCAAAAAGCGCCGAGGGGACGGGGGACTTCCCGCTCAATCGCTGCCATGCCCCCAAAAATAAACAGGGTAATGGAGTTAACCCTTACTCCGTAGGCGCGGGCCACCAGGCTGTGGGCCAGCTCATGGGCCAGCAAGGAGAGAAACAGCCCCAGCGCCGTCACCACGCCGTAGGAGAGCACCAGCAACAGAGCCGCCGGAAACCAGGTGTAGTCGATGAAAAAGGGGATCCCCCACAAGCTACCGATGCGCAGGCGACTGGTCATGGCCTTCAACTCCCTACACAGCTTTTGCCCAGGAGGGCGCAGTTTTAAGACGGCAGGCAACCCTTCTGTCTGGGGATCCCTTCCTTTCCACTCTAGCCCTTTCCAGGGCTTGGTAACGGATCCTCCCACCTTGGGGGAGCTGGGGAAGACAGCCAGAGCACACGACACCCCCTGCCCCTTGACGATTGTGATAGCCTAGTTGGGCATTTGGATGGCCGGCGGGTCGGGCAACTCCTCTGGGACGGCCCTGGCCGGCAAGGAAAATCAAAACAAAAAGCCAGTTTCGTCGGGCTCCACGGGCAGCTTTGCAGGAGGGGTGTGGCTATGGTGTCGATTTCGTCCCGCTCAAGCGAACAGAGCAAAGCGGTGCCCTTGCTACAAGGGCAAGCGCTAGATTCTGGGGGCGAGTTCCCAGCAACAGCTCCGACGGCCGCTCCAGTGTTCTACCGCACCTACAGTCGGCGGCGCCCGGATGGCAGCCGCGAGACCTGGAGCGACGTCTGCAATCGCACCCTGGCTGACATTGCCCGCCTAGGACGCTTCACTCCCCAGGAGCGGGAGCTGGTGGAACGTCTGCAGCGGCAGTTGAAGGCGTTGATCTCGGGCCGGGCCCTGTGGGTGATGGGCACCGACTGGATCCAGAAGCCGGAAAACTACTCTGGCGCCTACAACTGCACCAGCACCACCGTGGTGGACTGGCGCTCTTTTGGCCTGATGATGGATCTGGCCATGATGGGCTGCGGCACGGGGGCGGTGCTGGAGCCCCAGTTCATCAACCGCTTGCCCCCCATCCTCAACCGCCTGCAGGTACAGGTGGTGGGATCCCTCGGCGCCACGCCCCGAGAGCAGCGGCAGGAGCACACCCGCATCCAGCGGCAGGGATCCCGAGTGCACATCCAGGTGGGGGATAGCCGGCGGGGCTGGGTGGAGTCCTACCAGGCGCTGCTGGAGCTGGCGGCGGATCCCAGCTTGGGCGGCGAGGTCCAGGTGACGGTGGACTTGAGCGATGTCCGCCCTGCCGGCGAGCGGCTACAGGGGTTTGGGGGGGTGGCCAACCCCATCAAGCTGCCCGGCCTCTACGAGCGCTGTGCCGCCATCCTCAACAAAGCGGTGGGCAGACAACTGAACTCGGTGGAGTGCTGCCTGCTCATCGACGAGGCGGCGGTGACGATTGTGGCGGGGAACATTCGGCGGTGCTTACCTGAAAACGCCTTGGTGCACACCTCACAAGGTCTGGTGCCCATCAAGGATGTGCAGGTAGGCGATTGGGTTCAGACCCCCCTTGGGTTTCGTCGGGTGGTCAACAAGTTTGACCAAGGGATCCAAGAAGTTTACGAAATAGAGACCAATGCCCTTCCTTTCTTTTCAACTTTGAACCACCGCCATGCGGTTTTGGCAGACGCTCGGGGGAACATCGCATGGAAAAGTACCCACGAGTTAGTCGAGGGGGATCGTCTGCTGCACAACACCCAAGTTCTCCCCGGCACCATTACCCACCTCCCTGAGGACTTTACGGCACCTCGTCCAAGACAAAGCCCCACCGCAAAGCCCCTGCACATCCCGCCCCTGACACCAGAGGTGGCCTGGCTCATTGGGTTTACCCAGGGGGATGGGTATGTTGCGCTGGGGCGCGATCTCCACGGCAAGCCCTACGGTCACCTGGAGTGGAGTGCCAATACCCTGGATCCCGAGCTGCTTTCCCGTCTCCAAGCAAAGCTGGAGCAGGCGCTAGCCGCCTTCGGGCTGACAGCTACCTGCAGCTATGGGCCAGGGGAGAACAGGGCAAAGTTTGTGTGTTCCTGCATCCCGCTGGCGGAGTATTTCGAGCGGCACATCAAGAAACCAAAGCAACCCCTGCAAGTTCCCGACTTTATCCTGCGCGGCACCGTTGAGGTACGGTCAGCTTACCTGGCAGGCCTTATCGACAGCGATGGGTCAACCCGTAGTCATCCCCCCCAATTGCTGACAACTGTCCACCGCTCCTTTGCCCTGCAAGTGGCGGCTGTTCTCTCCAGTCTGGGTATTGCAGGCCGACTCAAAATCCTCCCCCCCCAGCAGGAGAACTGGCAGGTTCAATACAGCCTTACCCTACCGGCGTTCAAGGATCGGTACAACGCCTTGGTGGCTCCCTACTCAGCTAAAGGGAAGTTGCCCCAAGGGCTGGAGATGCATGGCTTTACGATTCCGGGTTCCCTGCTGCAGGAAGTATACAGCTACACTGAGATGCGCGGCATGGGCTTCCAAGGAGCTCGGTCGGTCGAAGCCAACTATGAACGATACTTGGCTGAGTCGGGGTTGGATTTGGATATCCCCGTTACAGTTAAGGGCCTAGGCAGCCATGACTGGGTACGAACTTACGACATTGAAGTCGAAGAGGCCCATTGCTTTTACTGCAATGGCTATCTCACCCACAACAGCGCGGGCATGCGCCAATTTGCTGCCGACGACGAGCTGGGATCCAGCGCCAAGGACAACCTCTGGCAGCAGGACGAGCAGGGCAACTGGAGAATTGACCCGGAGCGGGATGCCCTGCGCATGGCCAACCACACGCGTGTGTTCCACCGCAAGCCAACGCGAGAAGAGTGCATTGCGGCGGTGCGCAAGCAGTTTTACTCCGGCGAGGGAGCCATCCAGTGGGCGGGGGAAGCTGTGGCGCGGGCCAATGCCGACCTGCTCGCCACTCCAGAATTGAAACAGACCTTCCTCAACATCTATGCTTCCCAAGACCCAGAGGAAGCTCGACGCTGGCTAAAACACCACTGGCCAACCCTGCCCGAGGCTGAACTGGAGCACCGGCTGCGGCGGTATGGGTTAAACCCTTGCGGCGAGATCATTGGATGCGACTTCCACTGCAACCTGGCTGAGATCCACCTCAACCGGCTGGATCCCCACAACCGCCAGGAACAAGAGGAGGCCTTCACAGCCGGGGCCCTGACGGTGGCGGCGCTATTGCACCATCGCTTTGTCGAGCCCCGCTTCCAGCGCTCGCGGGAGTGGGATCCCATCGTCGGCGTCTCGTTTACCGGTCTGTTTGACTTTTGCGTCAAAGCCTTTGGGGTAGACTGGCTGCGCTGGTGGCAAGAAGGGAGGCCGGACACGCCCCTGGGGCGGGAGTTCAAGCAGCAGGAGCAGGAATACCTCAGCTTTTGGAAGGAAGTTGTCCACCGCGTGGTCTGGGACTACTGCGACCGCCACGGGTTGCGCCGTCCCAACCGCTGCACCACCGTGCAGCCCGCCGGCACCAAATCCCTGCTCACCAACGCCTCGCCCGGCTGGCACCCGCCCAAGGCCCAGCGCTACATCCGCCGCATCACCTTTGCCAAAAACGACCCCGTGGCCCTCGCCTGTCTGGACTATGGCTACTCGGTAGTGCCTGCCCAGGCGGACAAGGACGAAAACGGCAACCTGCTCAACGATCCCTTTGATCCCCGCTGTACCGAGTGGCTGGTGGAGCTGCCGGTGGAGGTGGAGTGGGCCAATTTGCCCGGCGCCGAGGAGATTGAGATTGAGCGCTTCTCTGCCCTGGCACAGTTTGACTTCTACATGCAGGTGCAAAAGTACTACACTACCCACAACACCTCAGCCACCATCGAGCTGCGGGAGGACGAGATCGAGGCGCTGGGATCCCGCATTTACGAGGCCATCCGCGACGACGAGGGCTACATCAGCGCAGCGCTGTTGGCCCGCTTCGACGCCCCCTTCCCCCGCCTGCCCTTCGAGAAAATCGACAAGGCCACCTACGAGCGGCTGGTGGCCGAGGTCAACACGAGACGAAGGACAGACGACTTCTTCGCGGCCCTGGCCCGCCATGACCACCACCTCGCCCTGGCAGCAGAGGGGCCGGCAGGGTGTGATGCTTTGGGGTGTCTGTTGCCAGATACGGACTCCGCCCCGCTATCGCCAACCAATTAAGGAGTAGGTAGCCCTTTGCAACACGGTGGAGTAGCTTGGTAGCCCCTTACTAAGCGCTCCGCGCCGCTGACGCGAGTAGTGCGAGGCGGAAAAGCCCGTTCGCGTTAGCGGGACGTAGTCCTTGAGCGACTTGAGTCGCTTGCCAATGCTATAGTCGTTGCTAAGCAAGCACCTACCCCGGTGAAAAACCCGGACAGTGCTGTAAGTCAACAAGTAAGCGGAACCTCAAGGCTTTGCCTTTAGGAACCGTCTAGGGGCGTCTTGACAGCGCCTTTGCGAGTCCATCTATGGACTGCGTAAGAATCCCTCGACTTTAGTTGGGGGAGTGTCAAGACCGGGCTTCCTCCTGTGATACTTTTGTAGGGACTTATTCAGCCCTTCGGGGATCCCTTCTGCCCTTGGAATTGGCCCCATGCAAGACGCAAAAGACACGCTCCGCCAGCAGCTTCTCACCCTGCAAAGCGAGGCTCTTGCCCAAGTGGAACAAGCCGCCGATCTGGAGGCTCTGGAGCAGCTCCGCATCGACTACCTGGGCAAAAAGGGCAAGCTCTCCAAGATCTTGGGAGGAATGGGGAAGCTGCCCCCAGAAGAACGGCCTGCGATTGGCGCTTTGGCCAACACCTTCAAAGAGGCTCTCCAATCCAGCCTGGAGCAGCGCAAGCAGGCCCTTGGCGAAGCTCAACTGCTGCAGCGCCTAGAAGCAGAGCGGCTGGATGTCACCATGCCGGGGCCGCGTCGGCCTCTGGGGCGGATCCACCCTTTGCAGGCCACCATCGACCGCATGCTGGATATTTTTGTGGGGATGGGCTACACGGTGGTGCACGGCCCGGAGATCGAGACGGAGTACTACAACTTCGAGGCCCTCAACACCCCTGCCGACCACCCGGCGCGGGACATGCAGGATACCCTCTACCTAGAAAAGGGCTATCTGATGCGCACCCAAACCTCTTCGGTGCAGGTGCGCTACATGGAGCAGCACCAGCCGCCGCTGCGCATTGTCCATGCCGGGCGAGTGATGCGCCGCGATACCGTCGATGCCACCCACTCTGCCGTATTTCACCAGATGGAAATTTTGGCGGTGGGCGAGAACCTCACCTTTTGCGACCTGAAGGGTACCCTCAAGGAGTTCGTCACTCGCCTGTTGGGCCAGCGAGAAACCCGCTTTCGCCCCAGCTATTTTCCCTTCACCGAGCCTTCCGCCGAGATGGACGTGCGCTTTGGCTCCAAGTGGCTGGAGATTTTCGGCTGTGGCATGGTGGATCCCAATGTGTTTCAGGCGGTGGGCTATGACCCGGAGCGCTACACCGGGTTTGCGGCAGGGATCGGCATCGAGCGAATGGCCATGCTCCTACACGGCATTCAAGATATCCGGCTGTTCTACAGCAGCGACCTGCGCTTTCTGTCCCAGTTTTAGGTTTTATCGTCATTTCAAGGCTTCGTTTGCGCCAGCGACGCGGGGCGCTATTCTCGACTCCCCTCTCCCTCAGGGAGAGGGGCTGGGGGTGAGGGGAGTGGCGAGGGACGCGTGGGAAGTGTCTTAATCTAGTTTGAAGTGGCCATAAGCGGCTGTCTGGGGGGACGTAACCCTTGCCCTAAGGTCATGCCAGACTCTCAGAAGGAGCCCCGCTAGGAAAAGGTTTGCTTATAGATCAACTGCAGTTGTTCTAGCTCGTCTTGACGAGCGGCGCGGCGCAGCAGGCGCATCTGCTCTTCGATGAGTTGGCGAGCCTCGTTACGGCTAATCGGATCAAAGACCAGCTCCTCCACGGCAGCAGGATCCCCGTTGTTATCCGGCGGCTTGAAGTAAACCCGAAAAAAGAGCCTTTGAGCATAAAGGGTGGTGAAGATGGCCTGACTTTCGTCAACCCGACACAGGCTGTAGAGCAAACCAAATGTGGGGTGATTCAGATACAACTCATTCATGCCCAATAGCGTATCACTCTTGGTGGAGAAGAGGGGCTTTCCTTCTCGTTCGGTGGCGGAGCAAGTCTCCAAAACGATTTTGCTCCGGCTCTTAAGAGCGAGAGCTCAAATTATAGGTTCCACCCAGCTTGATTTTGGTTTGGCTGTTGCAACTGGATTCGAGGTTAACAAAGTTTTTCTGGGCACAGGTCGGGCTGCTATCGCCGCTTCTGTTCCCCCACCTTTTTCTTCATGTCATCCAATTCCTTATCTACCGCTAGCCGCATCTCCAGCCGACGAAATTCTTCCTCCAATTTATCCTCCTCAAACAGCTTTTCCCAGGGGCTAACCCGCTCGGCGGCAGTTTTGGCTTGTGCGGCTTTGACTTCTTGTAGCTTGGTTTGTACCTCTTGGCGGCGCTGGGCAATTTGCGGCAGTAGAGCTTCCAGTTGCCGGATTTTCTCCTCTAGGGACTTCCCTTGGTTGAACAACCGGCTCCCTTGCTGCAGCAGTTCGGCTTCGCGTCGGCGTGCCCCTTCGGCCAGATCGGGGCGGTTGGCCTGCTCAGCTTTTTCGATGCGAAAGTGCCAGGTCTTGATCTCCTCGCCCAGCTTGGCGAGAGCTTCGCTGAGGGCCTGCTTCTGAGCGCGGCTTTCCTGTAATAGGCGTCGAGTATCCTCTTCCTGCTGGCGCAACTGCTCGTCGAGGGCTTGCAACTCGATCTCGGGGTGAGCCCTGAGAAACTCCTCCAGACGGGTTTCCAAAAATCGGATGATATCTTCGATGAATTTCATGGGCCGATCCTGCCGAGCGCTCAGTTGCGTTTAGACTAGCGCAAGCCGGCTCGTTCCCGATAGGCCCCCGTTGGATCCCGGCCTAGGCCAGCAAATGCCCATCGGCAACTCGGATGATGCGCTGGGCGACCTGGGCCACTTTCAGGTCATGGGTAACCACGACAAGGGTAATGCCCTGGCGGTGGAGCTCGGCAAAAAGGTTGAGCACTTCCTGACCGGTGTGGCTGTCCAGGGCTCCTGTGGGCTCGTCAGCCAACAACAGTTGCGGTCGGTTGACGACGGCCCGGGCAATGGCCACCCGCTGCTGCTGGCCCCCGGAGAGCTGGGCTGGGCGCTGGTGCAGTTTGCTCCCCAAGCCCACTTGTTCTAAAGCTTGCTTGGCCCGCCGGCGCTGTTCTGGCTCCGGGATCCCGGCATAGGCCAAGGGGAGCATGACGTTTTCCAGTGCTGTCAGAACAGGCAGCAGATGAAACTGCTGGAAGACAAAGCCGATCTTTTGGTTGCGAATCCGGGCCAGCTCCCGATCCGTCAGGGTAGAGACTTCCACGCCGTCCAGCCAGTAGCGCCCTGAGCTGGGCCGATCCAAACAGCCCATGAGGTTCATCAGGGTGGACTTGCCGGAGCCCGAGGGCCCCATGATGGCGCAATACTCTCTCGGCCAGATCGTTAGGTTGATGTCGTAGAGGGCCTGAAAGCTGCCTTCCGGCAGCGAGTAGACCTTGTTCACCCCAGCCATCTGCACCACGGGCGGGCGGGGTGGGATCAAGGCGTCGGCTGATCGCTCCAGGGATCCGACTGGCCGCTGACGGCGAGCTGCCCAGGGTTGTTGCTCAGGCATGGTGGCTACCGCGACTTGTCCCATTCTAGCCTTTGGGCTGCTGTGGCTTCGGGGCTTGTTGGAAGCTAACCGGAAGAGCGGATTTCCAGCGGCTGATGGTAAGGACAGCTTCCTTGCGGATCCACCCGGAGGCGGTAGAGGGGAGAGCGCTCTTGGTCGCAGCGAAAGGCTTGGGCTTGTGAGGTCAAGATCTGGCGGGCAAAGCGGCAGTTCTGGCACTTTCTGCCACCGTTATGGGTGGAGGCAGAAGTCTGTTTTGGACGCGACATGATTCCTGCTGGGGCGGGGGCAGCCTCTGCCGGACGGATCAGCTCCCGTGGAGCAAGGCCGCGCAGCACCAGTTCGGATCCCTGCCAGCGGGCTTCCACCAGGCCGGTATCGGCCCAGGCGGCCCAGCGGGGATCCTGGGCGATCTGGGGCGGCAGACGCACCTGCACTCCGGCCAAGGCGCGGGGCGGGCCCTGTTCCTGCCAAATTTCTTCCACCTCCCCCTCGTAGCGCACCGCGGGATCCCTGACCTCGGCAGGAGCATCCGGGGGCTGGATCGGGGTTTGCAGGCGCCCGTCGGCCAGCTCTAGCCAATGGCCAGACTGGGGGCAGTGGACATGGTAGCGATTGCACAGCTCTGGCAGATCCGCCAGATCCTGCGCTTGCTGGGGGCTGGCGTGCACCAAAACCAGATGTTGGGGGCGAAAGGTGTGGATGATCTGGGTGAGATGCCCGACATCGTTGTGGCTGTGCCAGGTCATCCATTCCACCGCCAGGCGGGAGCGCAGCGGTGCCGGCCAACGCTCAAACGGGGTGGCCAGCTCCACTTCCGGCAGCCGGACCAGCAGGCAGGAGCGCTGCGGCTGGGCCAGCAACCTGGACCAGATGGGATCCCAGGCCTTGGGATCAGCATCGGCATCGCACAGCAGCAGGCCTTGGGGCAGAGGATCCGCCTCCGTGAGGGGCTGCACCTGTGGCTGTAGGCGGTCTTCCCAAAACAAGCGCTGGTAGGTGGCGAAGTTGCGCACCGGCTCCGGCAGGTAGAGGAGCAAGCGTTCGTAGAGCTCGCAGCCTGCCGCCAAACCCGGCGCCACCCACACCTTCAGTGCTTGGGGAGATTGGGTAAAGCGGTGGTGGGCCTTGAGGAGAAAGATCAGCTCCTGCCCCAGCCCCAACACCGGCAGCGGCAACAGCACCGTTTGCCCCGCTTCCAGGGCGCTGAGCAACCGCTCCACCAGGCGATTTTCCAGATGACGACGGGGCGGATGGCGGGTGGATCCCAGCGAGGCTTCGATGAGCAGCACGTCCGGCTGCCAGTGGCGCAAAGCGGCGAGATCCAGGCCGGGGGCAAAGCGAGTTGAGGCCAGGGAACAGTCGCCGGTGTACACGCAGGTTTGGGCTGGAGTGGTCTGGGTATTTTGCAGCAGGGTTGCCGCCGCCCCTGGCAGGTGCCCGGCCGCAAAGAAAGTGAGCATCAGGTGGGGCAAGATCTCCCGCGCCCGGCCAAAGGGCAGCGCCCGAAAAGGGGGAAAGCGAATATCCCGGTCGTAGCCTGGCCAAACACCGCGCTCCCACAACCCGCCGGCCAAATGAGCCGTCACCGGGGTGGCGTAGAGGGGCACCTGCGGGTAGCGACGATGAAAGGCGGGCAGCCCCTGCAGATGGTCAAAGTGAGCGTGGCTGCAGATCACCGCGTCCGGGATCCCTGGCAGGGCCTTGAAGAGGGAGGAAGCAGGCAAACCGCAATCGAGGAGCAAGCGGTGGGATCCCATCTCCAGCCAGTAGGCACAGCCTTGCTGCCGGGGATCTGTGCCCAGGGGAAACAGTCGAAGGGGGGGTCTTTCTGACTCCACAGGTGTGCCGTTCTTAAACCCAGAAAACTGCGTTCAATTCTGCAAACATCAGGGGCAACTTGGCCAGGGATCCCGCCTCTCCACCGGTACGCCTCCCCGGAGAGTTGGGGGCAACCTGTGCCGAGTCAATCGTTGTATGTTTCTCACAGCATAGCGTTTGCCCACCAGCCGCTGCGGCAGCCTGCAATTCCATCTCTGCAGCAGCCAATGGATGTTGGCTGGGCAGTTTAGGGGTTGGCGCTCTCTTCCGTCGCCGCACTGCTGCTGGACAGGGCAAAGCCGGCAAAATCGTGATCGTCGGGGCGCACTGTCAGGATCATCAGGTTGTAGAAGGCCCAAACCAAGCCAAAGATCAGCTCCGGCCAGCTCGGATCCCAGTTGCCGGCAAAGCGCAGGGATCCCACCCCCATCGCCAGCAAGGTCAGCACAATAGCCAGCGCCTGCGGGCCGAGGGAAAGCTGGGACGGCTGTTCAGGATAGGGGATCCCGCCTCGCAAGCTCTGCACCAGCGCCTGGATAGACTGGAAGAACTGGCTGCCCGTCTGCCGTTCTGACCGCCACGCGGCCCCCCACAGCGAGGGGGGGAAGGCCAGCAGCCAGGTGATCCGCCCCAGCAGGGCATAGGGCAAAAACCAGGCGAAAAAGACCCTGTCAAAGGCCGGCACCGGCATCCAGCCCGTGCAGAGAAAGAGGATGGGCACCGCCAAATAGGCCAGCTCCGCCACCCCGCCGGCGGCCCAGAGGGCCAGCCACAGGTACTGGAAGCGCTGCTGCTGCGTGGTGGCCTTGCCCCAGAAGGGGTTTTCCCGCAAGGCCGAAAAAATCGCCAGCAAAGCCACGCGACGGTTGCGCAAGGGCAACAAAACGCCGGTGACCTGGGCCTGGCAAGCCAGGTGGGACTGCCAGCCGCGGCAGTGCATCTGACACCCCAACTGCACAGGGCGGCGAATGTCAATTTGCGGGATCCCCTCCAAAGCCGCCCGCCGAATGAGACAGCCGGATCCCAGCAGCGGTGCCGCCTGGTAGCCTTGGGATCCCACCGCCAAAAGCTGCTGTAGGGGGTGGACGGCCTGGGGCCGGCCCAGGGTGCGCAGCATCGCCTGCACAAAGCCGGTGGCATTGGCGATGGGAGCCCGCTCTGGCGAGTCGTAAAACAGGGGCAACGTCTGCCACAAAAAATCCGGCTCGACAAAATGGCCCGGCTGCAACAGCAGCAGATATTCTCCCTGGATCTGGCCGGATCCCAGCATGTAAGCCAGGGGATCCAGGGTTGGCCTGGGGCAAGGCCAGTACTCGCAGGGGATGGCCCGCGCCACCTTGGCCATCTCCGCATCTTCCACCCGATCCACAACATGGACAAACAGCCGCTCCCAGGGGTAATCCAGGCGCAGGGCCGAGAGCACCGTCTGCCGGGTCGCTTCCACAGAATCCCGCTGGCGCATCACCAGCACATCCACCCGCGGCAGTTGAAAAAACGCCCGCCGCAGCACCTCCGGCGTCGGCACTCCCTTTCGCGGCACCTGGGAATAGCGGCTGAGGATAAAGCCCACCGCCGCCAGCCAAACGTACAGCTCCGCCCCCCAAAACACAAGGGATCCCAGACCGGTCAGCCCGGCTGTGATGCGCCAGTAGAGGTATGCCACCCCGGCAATGAGGTGGAGCAACCCCACGCCACGAAACAAGTACACCCGCACAGCCCCAGATCTCACAGGCGCTCCACACAGAATTGGGCATTGGGCCAAGCTGGGATCCCTCTGTTGGCTTGGGGGGGATGGGACAAATGGGCTGTCCTGGCCAGAACGGGGAAAAAGGCCACCTATTGGGCAGCCGCCTCAGCCGGGTAAACGCTCACCTTCTGCCGCCGTTTGCCGTAGCGCTCAAAGGTGACAATGCCGGTGGCTACCGCAAACAAAGTGTCATCGCCGCCGATGCGCACGTTCACCCCTGGGTGAAACTTGGTGCCCCGCTGTCTCACCAGGATGTAGCCGGGATGCACCAGCTCGCCGCCAAAGCACTTCACCCCCAGCCGCTTGGCATTGGAGTCGCGGCCGTTGCGGGTGCTGCCGGTTCCTTTCTTGTGAGCCATAATGCCTCCTGTGCAAGTGTGTCGTCGCCGAAGATAAGTTGGGATCCTAAGTTTAGGGTCTATTCCTCCGCCTCGGGGATCCCGGCTGCAGCAATTGCCATCTCAGAAGTGGATGGCGAGGCAGCCTGAGCGGCGGCCAGTGGCGCCCCGTTGAGTTCGATGGACTCGATCAGCACACGGGTGAGCGGCTGCCGATGGCCTCTTTTCTTGCGGGTCTTTTTCTTCGGCCGCATCTTGTAGACGATGATTTTGTTGCCGCGGCGGTGCTGCAGAACCCGCGCCCTGACCACGGCCTCGGCAATATAGGGACGGCCTAGGGTCACCTGTCCCTCATGGTTAATCAACAACACCTGGGACAGGGTCAAAGGGCTGTTCTCTTCTGTGCCGGGCAGGCGATCGATGTCGTAAAAGCGCCCCGGCTCTACCCAAAGCTGCTTGCCACTGGTTTCCACAATCGCGTAGGTCATGCCTTTTCCTTGCCGTACAGGTGCCCCTGCGGGTCTTGAAACCTGATCCGAGCATTGACAGCGACTTTTAATGCTAGCGGAAAAACCTGCCCTCTGTCAGCTGGGGCTATTCCCTCACCCCCGCCCCCTCTCCCAAAGGGAGTGCTCCCTCACCCCCGCCCCCTCTCCCAAAGGGAGAGGGGAGTTGGAGCATCACTCGGTTAGTTTCTCCCAGGCGGCCTGGAGGGCAGCTTGCATGCGCTGGGCGGCGCGGCTGAGGCGCTGCTGCCAGGTTGTCCATTTTTGCTGCAAAAACTCTGCCGCCTCATCCAGCAGGGAGAGGTCAAACTTGCCCCCTTTGGCCAGCTCGTCTCGCACCTGCTTGACCTTGACGCGCACCACCTCCGGCGGATCCTGGGGGCCGACCAGGGCTTTGAGGCGATCCCCCATGCGCTGGATGAGCTGCTTGACTTGGCGGGATTTTTCGCTCCAAAAGTTCTTTAGGCCCTCAGTCTCCGATTTGAGGCGCTGGGGAGCATCTTCCTTGACCACCACCGCGTCCACGTCGATCGCCTCTACATCCTCAGGTAAGAGGACGGCGCGCCCTCCCCAGGGCTCAGCAATGCTGCCCCCCAGGATGTAAGCAGCAATGGATCCGGTCTCCCAGTCGAAGAGAAAATCCTCAATCCAACCCACCGGCTGATCCCCAATGCGCACCGTGCGCCGGTAGAGGGAGCTGAGGGGCGTTGCCGGGGTGGCGAAAACGGCGGAGTAGGTCAGCAGCGCGTCCGGCCCGATGAGCGAGATCTGCTCCAGGGGAGTGTAGCCCTGCTGGCTGGTGAAGTAGCAGACCCGTCCCTGGGGATCGACCCAGATTTCTTCGACGGTGCCCAGGGCCGTGGCGGTGCTGCCATCCAGGGCCAGCAGGCCCACCACTTGGCTGCGTCGGATGATCTGTTCCATGAGGAGTTCTCCTTAATTAAAGTTGACAAGGAGCAGGGTTCAGTGGGGTTGTCGTAGGGGTTCCGGGATCCTCAAAACCCGCGGTAGTGGTGGAGCTGCGCCCTGAGGCGGGCAATTTCCTGGGCCATGTCCAAAACCATCGCCGCCCCAACCCAGTTGAGGCCCAAGTCGCGATGCAGACGGATCATCTGGAGCAGGCGCCTGAGCTGCTGGGGAGTGAGGTAGCTGCTTTCGGCTTCCACCAAACCGTGGGCCAGCAGCCACTCCAAGAGGTGGGGCGGGATCCCAGCTACTTCGCTGGCCTGCTCAAAGGTATAGAGGCGTTCTTCCAACCGCACAATGGCCAAGCTCATAGCCTCACCTCCTGCAAGTAGGCGCGGGGATCCCAGCTCCGATTTTGCCGCAGTTTCTCGTAAAGATCCCGCTCAGTGGGGGAGAGGGATTTGGGCGTGACAACCTTTAGCCGCACCAGCAGGTCGCCTCGCTGCCCTTGGGGATCCCGCCAGCCTTGGCCGCGCAGCCGCAGGGTTTGGCCGCTATCGACGCCGGCAGGGATCTTCAGTTGCACCCGACCGGTGGGGGTGGGCACTTCCGCCGTGCCGCCCAAAACCGCCTCATCGGGCGTGATGGGCAGCTCGCAGAGCAGGTTGTCGCCGTCAAAGCGGAAGAAGGGGTGGGGAGGCAGCTCCAGGGTGAGGTAGAGATCCCCCCTCGGCCCGCCGAAGGGGCTATATTGGCCTTTGCCCTTGACGCGGATGCGGCTGCCGGGTTTGGCGCCGGCAGGGATACGGATGGTGAGGGTTTCGCCATCCACGCTCAGCCGCTTTTGGGTGCCGTGGAAGGCTTCTGCCCAGGTGAGGCCTAGCGTGGCTTCTACGTCTTGCCCTGGTAGATCCACCGAGACAAACGGCCCAAACCCGGTGGTGAAACCCTGGAAGCCGCCGCGGCGGGATCCCATGCGGCCCAGCAGATCGTTGATGAAGTCCTCAAAGTTGGTGTACTGGGCAAATCCTTCCATGCCCGGCCCTGCCGCCGCACCGCTGCCCACCCGTTGCCAGTACTGGCCAAACTGGTCGTAGCGCCGCCGCTTGTCCGGATCCGAGAGCACCTCGTAGGCTTCGTTGATCTCCTTGAAGCGCTCCTCGGCTGCCTTGTTGCCGGGGTTAACGTCGGGGTGATACTGGCGAGCCAGCTTGCGATAGGCGCGCTTGATCTCCTCTAAAGAAGCATCTCGGCTGACGCCCAGGATCTGGTAGTAGTCCTTGAAATCGCTCGCAGCCATAAGCTCACCCCTACGAAATCAGGTTAAGGCTTTTCAGGATACTTCTCAGAATGTAAAGTGGATATTGAAGAGACGGAGCCACGGCGGGGCAGTTGGCTCTGCTCCTGCTGTTGAGAAGCTATCTGGGCTAGGGCTTGCGCCTGGAAAAGATCCCCTTGTCGTCCCTTGTGAAAACTTGTTTGACCTTTTCCCAAGCCTTGAGCAGCGCTTGGGCGACGGGGTTGCCCTCTGCCTTGGCCTGGTTATAGGCTTCCACAAAGGTTTGCTGGGCTTCTTCTGAGAGATCGGCGCGGATTTCTGGGGAGATGGTCTCCGGCGTCAGGTTGCCTTCTGGCTCACTGGGCAAGTTCAAGTCGGCAGTGGCCACCTCTTCGCCGCCGGCACTTTGCAACAGCAAGTAGATTTCGCCGGCTTTTTCCTCCGGCACCTGCACCACCAAGAGGAACTCACCTGCTTGCACCCGGGTTTGGTAGATGGCAGCTTTCTCCTGCGGCATGCCCAGGGCAATGAGGGCGGATCCCAGCCCCGCTCCCAGCGCCCCGTAGAGAGCGCCACCGGTTGCCCCCAGCAGCGCCGCTCCCAAAGGTCCAGCGGCCACCACCGCTCCCAAAAAGGGAATAAACAGCACCCCTACCCCTGTAAGTAGCCCCAACAGGGAGCCAAACAGGGATCCATAAATGGCGCCGCTGGTCAACCCGTCGAGAACCACATCCTTGCGCGTGATAAAGCCGCTGATTTTGGCTTCCGTTTGAAAATTGCGGCCAATGATGGAGATGCGATCGTTGGGGATGCCGCGGTTGAGCAGGCGCTGGATGCACTCCTGGACTTTGGCTTCTTCTTTAAAAACGGCAGAAACGCACTTTTTGGGGGCTTGGGCGAAGGCACTCATAAAAGCTCCTGGGAAAGTTTTGGCCGAGAAGGCTGAGGGCAGCTTTTGGCAAGCTTTTCCCCTCTTTGCCCATGCCGCCCATTATCTCCCTCGGTTGCCTCAGGGGAAGTCGAGGGATCGCGAAACTCCTGGAGCGATCTCCGTACTGAGGAGGCCTGCCCAAGCGCCCCGCGCCGCTGGCCTTCACTCCCAGCCCCTCTCCCTCAGGGACATCCCTCACCCCCAGCCCCTCTCCCTCAGGGACATCCCTCACCCCCGGCCCCTCTCCCTCAGGGAGAGGGGAGTTGGGAATCGAGGTCGCGGCTAGAGGGATCCAAGACCTTGCCTCAAGCCCTGGCAGACCCCCAGTAAAAAGTCAAGATCTAGGGTCTCAAGGGTGTCGCTGAGCTTGTGGTAGTGGGGGTTGCGCAAGAAGGCGGTGTCGGTCACCATAACCGCGGGGTAGCCTACATCCCAAAAGGGGGAGTGGTCGCTAAGGCGGGTAAGCGGCAGGATCAAACCCCGCTGGCCGGCCGGCAACCAGCAACACGGGATCCCCGCCTGCTGAAAACTGTGCTGTAGCCTCAGCAGATCCCCCAGGGCGGGCCAGTTGCCAATCAGGCCGATGTAATCCCCCCGGTCAGGGTAGAACTGCTCCAGGCCGGCGGGGTAGCGCTGGGATCCGGGCGTGGGATCGCGGTAGCCCAGCATCTCCAGAGAGAGCATCAGCCGCAGGGGTTGGCGCTGTTGTTTGAGAAAGCGGGCGTAGGCTTTGCTCCCCAGCAGGCCCCGCTCTTCTAGGTCAAAGGCCACTAGCCACAGGGAGGAAAGGGCGGGATGGATGGAAAAATGGCGGGCCAATTCTAGCAGCACCGCCACACCGCTGGCGTTGTCGTCGGCTCCAGGGGTGGCCGGGGCAGCGTCAAAATGAGCCCCGACCAGAATGGGCGATCGGCGGGGATGGGATCCCGGCAATTTCAAGATCCAGTTGCGGTGCTGGCAGCCCCGAGCCTCGAAGAAAAAAGATTCTACAAGCCCATAGCGGGAAAGCTCCTCTTGGATGTAGCGCTCCACCTGGCTGTGGCCCAGGGGCGACCAGTCGGGATCCCGCGGCTGGGCCACCTGTCGCAGATGGGCTTCTAGGCGCTGCTGCAGGTCTTCGCTCCCTGCCTCCGGCATTAGTTTTCTACCTCAGAGTGGATGGCTTGGGCATGAACCTGGCGGGCCAGCTCCAGGGTGAAGTAGCGGTGGGATCCCGCCCTTCCCGCCAGCACCTGAAACGGCAACTCAGGCTCCCCCAGGTGATCCAGCACCAAGGCTGCTCCGGAAAAGTCTTGCTCCCGGGTGTAATCGTTAACCGTCACCACGGCGGGGATGCCCGCCTGCTGGGCCGAGCGCAGCCCGTTCTCAGAGTCCTCAAAGGCCAGGCACTCCTGGGGGCGCAGCCCCATCTGTTCCAGCGTGTAGAAGTAGATGTCGGGGGCGGGCTTTTTGGCGGGGACAATATCGCCGGCAGCGATCACCTCAAACCAGCTCAGGCTCTCCGGCAGGGTGTGCTCCAGAAGGGCCGTCACGTTTTCGGGCGTGGTGGTGGTGGCGATGGCCAGGCGGATCCCGGCGGCTCTGGCCTCCTGCAAGAGGCGCTTGACTCCGGGGCGCAAGGGGATCCCTCCTTGGGCCAGCAGAGCTGTGTAGTGGCGGGTTTTGGCCTGGTGCAGCCGGGCTATTAGGGCCGTCAGGTCTTCCCCGGCAGGCAGCGGCGGCTGACAGGTCTCGACGAAGTGGCGAATGCGCTCTTTGCCGCCCGTAATAGCCAGGAGCTGGCCGTAGAGCTCCACCGACCAGTGCCAGTCCAAGCCTGCCTCGGCAAAGGCGGCGTTAAAGGCCACGCGGTGCCCATCCCGCTCCGTATCCGCCAGCGTGCCATCCACGTCGAAAATCAAAGCTTGCAGTTCCATGCGCACCCCCCGTTCCCACCCCGCCAGCCTCCTGTCAACTGGGCAGGCGACCCTATGCTACCTCATGGTTTGGATGCTCTCAGCCAGGTTCCTGGGAAGGCCAACAAGATGAGAAAATGAGGCACCGGTTATCCAAGTCTCGCCATGAGCTTCGATTTTGACTTGATCATCATTGGTGCCGGCGTCGGCGGCCACGGCGCAGCGCTGCATGCCGTCGAATCCGGCCTCAAAACCGCCATCGTCGAAGGTGCGGAAATGGGCGGCACCTGTATCAACCGCGGCTGCATCCCCTCCAAGGCTCTGCTGGCCGCCTCCGCCCGCCTGCGGCAACTGCAACACAGCTCCGAGCTGGGCATCCAAGTGGGATCCGTCCAGGCTAACCGGGAGGCCATTGCCAATCACGCCACCCAAGTGGTGGAGAAGATCCGCGCCGACATGACCCGCTCCCTGGAGAAACTGGGGGTAACACTCCTGCGGGGACGGGGCAGGCTGGCGGGATCCCAAATGGTTGAAGTCCAGGAAGAGAAGGGATCTCGAACCTACACGGCGCGGGACATTATCTTGGCCACGGGTTCCCGACCCTTTGTGCCGCCGGGGATCCAAGTAGATGGCCGCACGGTCTTTACCAGCGACGAGGCGGTGCGGTTGGAGTGGATCCCGGAGCGGCTGGCCATCATCGGCAGCGGCTACATTGGCCAGGAGTTTGCCGACGTCTACACGGCGCTGGGATCCCAGGTCATTCTCATCGAGGCCCTGGAGACCCTGATGCCGGCCTTTGACCCCGACATTGCCCGCCTGGCCCAGCGGGTGCTGATCAAACCCAGGCAAATCCAGACCTATGTGGGCGTGCTGGCCAAGCAGGTGATCCCTGGCCAGCCGGTGACGATCCACCTCTCTAATGGCGAGACACTGCAGGTGGATGGCTGCCTGGTGGCCGCCGGTCGGATCCCGGTCTCAGAAGGGCTGGGCCTGGCGGAGCTGGGGGTTATCACGGACAAGCGCGGCTTTGTACCCGTAGATAGCCGCATGGCCACCGAATTGCCCCACCTCTGGGCCATTGGCGATGTGACGGGCAAGCTGATGCTGGCCCACGCGGCAGCGGCCCAGGGGCGGGTGGCGGTGGAAAACATCTGTGGCCGCCCTGCTTACATGGATTACCTGAGCATCCCGGCGGCGGTGTTCACCCACCCGGAGATGGGCTTTGTGGGGCTAACCGAGCCGCAGGCCAAAGCCGAGGGCTACAGCGTGGGCACGGTGCGCACCTACTTTGGTGGCAACTCCAAGGCCATCGCCTCTGGCGAGACGGAGGGCATGGTCAAGCTGGTCTTCGATAAGGAGGCAGGGCTTTTGCTGGGATCCCACATTTTTGGGCCGCATGCTGCGGATCTCATCCACGAGGCGGCCCAGGCCATCGCCCGCCGCGCCACGGTGCAAGAGCTGGCCCGCCTGGTGCACGTTCACCCCACCCTGGCAGAGACGCTGGAGGAAGCCTACCGGCGAGCTGCCCACAGTTTGACCGCAGCCTAGCCGTGCCCTGCTGCCGACCGACACGGGCCGACTTGACGGCCAAAACCGGTCTAAAAACCTACAAAGACTCTTAGGATAGGGGGGAAGAGGTGGGAGGACGTGGCTTTGGCCAACGAAGCGGAGATCACCCAGGCGGTGCAGGCCCAGTACGAGGCGTTTCCCTACCCGCCCGTTCCCTACGACCGGCCCTTTGAGGGCTTTTCCAGTCTGGGCAGCTACATTCTGGCCCAATACGCCCGCACCCGCACTTTGCAAGAGCCCAGCGGGGCCAGGTTTTTGGTGGCCGGCTGCGGCACCGGCTGGGAGGTGCACGGCATTGCCGCCAGCAACCCCGGCTACGGCGCCGTGGTCGGGATCGACCTCAGCCGCCCGGCCCTGGAGATCGCCCAAAAACGGATCAAGTACCACGGCCTGCGCAACTGCTCAGTGCACTATGGGGATCTCATGGATCCCTCCACTTGGCCGGAGGGGAGCTTCGACATGATCAGCTCCTATGGGGTGATCCACCACACCGCCGATCCGGTCAAGGCTTTGAGAAACTTGGCCTCGCGCCTAGCTCCCGAGGGGGTAATGGCGCTGATGCTCTACAACCGTTCTGGCCGTTGGCACCTCTACCGCATTCGCCGCGCTCTGGAGCTGCTGGGGATTACTCCGCCGGCCACCCCGGAAAAGATCGAATTTGTGCGGCAATTGTTAAAGGCAGCCCATCCCAGTTCCATGCTGGCCCGGCATGCCAAGGCCCACGAGGAATACTACTTACCAGATGAGAACATCGTCGATAACTTCTTCCATGCCAACGACATTCCTTTTGACATCGGCGAGATCCCCGACCTTTTGGCCCAGGCGGGTCTGGAGTTTATCGATGTTGCCCCCTACTTGGACTATTGGAATGCCAAGCCCTTAATTGCCGCCACCCACCCGGAGTTCCACCGCCGCTACGAGGCCCTCGCCCGCATTGACCAACTGCGGGTCATCGAGTACTTGGAGCCCCTCTACCACACGCAAAATCTCTTTTGGTGCTGCCACCAGGGCAAGAAGTTGGCCAACTGGGATCCCTTCACAGCCGAGTTTTTCCGTAGCTCCCGTTGGCAGCTCAACCCCCTCTTTCTCCAGCACGGCCAGGTGCGCTACTGGGATCAAAAGATCCCCCTTTCGGATCTGCTGGGCAAGGTGGATCCGGCCCAGATTGTGACCCAAAAGATGGACATCTTCTGGCCCATTGCTCGGATCCCTGGCAAGATGATCGCCTCCAGCCGCCACCAGGTGGTGGAGCTGCTGCTGCCTCTGGCCAACCAAGCCCGCTCCGGCAGCGAGATTTTGGATCAGCACGCCGAGAGAGCCGAGCACGTCCTTCATCTGTTTCAACAGTGGGAAGCCGACCGCTTAGTTCTCCGAGTTGCTTCCTAACTCCCCAAAGGGAGTAGGGGAGAGGCTGTAGAATACAAGGCAGTTGTCGCCAGGAAGAAATAGCGATGCTCTTCAACAAGACTGCCCGTGGTCTCCTCCTTGCCGGCGCATTTGTCCTCAGCACTCCGTGGGTTGGCGGGGGGGTGAGGACAGAGGCCGCTTCCCACGACACCAATAGGGATCCCTCTGTCCCCATGGCTCACCTGATGAGCCTCGGCCCTGCAGATGAATCCTTTGATCTGCGCTTCCTCGACGCCATGATCCTCCATCATGAGGGAGCTGTGAGCATGGCTGAAGAAGCCCTGCAAAAATCCCGGCGGCGGGAAATTCGTCAATTGGCAGAGGCTATCTTGACGGCCCAAAGCCAAGAAATCGAGCAAATGCGGGCGTGGCGGCTGAGCTGGTACCCACAAGCTCCACAGGATCCCATGATGTGGCACGAGGAAATGGGGCACCTGATGGCCATGACCCCAGAAATGATCTCCCACATGCGCATGGATACAGACCTGGGATCCGCCGACCGAGAGTTTGACCGGCGATTTCTGCAGGCGATGATCCAGCACCACGAGGGGGCTTTGAGCATGGCCGGAGAGGCACTGAAGAAATCCAAGCGCCCCGAGATCCGTCAACTGGCAGAGGCGATTGCGGTTACCCAGCAGACGGAGATCCAGCAGATGCGCGCTTGGCAAAAGCAGTGGTATCCGCAGTAGGGTAGGGCTAGCTACAGGGATCCCTGCCCCATCCGTAGATCTATCCCAGAAGGCTGGACAGGACGGGGGCACCCTCTCAAGGGGTTCAAGCTCGTCACCATGCGGGGGGCGGAGACGGCTCTCTTGAGGGCTCTTCCGCCCCCCACTAAACTACAGGGCAAGTTCTAGACCCGATCTGGGCACTGTCTTCAATCAAGGCCGGGCTTTTTACAAGGATCGGAAGTAGCCTTCACCTCTTGGCGCAGAATGGCTTCAACCAGCTCGTCCAGAGCTTCTAGGTCGGATGGATCATAGCTTCTTTCCCAGAGGATTTGGTTAATGCTGGACTCCTGCTGTGGAGTTAGAATCGAGGATTTTAAAACTTCATCGAGGATCTCGGGAATGCTCATCTTAACCTCGCCATCTGAAGTCAGAATTTATAAACCTAGCCTATAGAATGCCGGAAGTGCCCTTGGATAGCCATCGCGAGGATCACGTATTTTGACGATCAAAATCCGGGGTGATCCATGCAAAGCTTTCGGGGAAATCGTCAATGGTAGTTTTACCGAGTTTGGCTATGGGTGCTGTCTAAATCTACGAGCTTCTCAGGATCTTCTCCGATAAGCGTGTCTAGCGATGAGGGCAGCTTGTGCCTCACAATCTAACCTATATATCTATATCTATATCTCTCTATAATCTCTCTATATTATCGACACTTCCTGGACACCTGCTGAAATCTCTCATTTGAGTTCTTAAAAGGCAAGCCTGCTGCAAACCCCAAAGCCCTCAACCTCCCCTTGGGAACTGGAGAGAACTTGGGCAGCCGGGGTCAGTGGTCTATAATCCTGCCAATCCTCCTATTGCCATAGTCGCCATGGCTGATGCTGCTCTTGTTGCCGAGGCTGCCCTGTTGACTGTACAAGGGCTACGGGTTTTCTTGCCCAGCCGCCCGGTTGGTCTTGGCAGGACAGAGGTGGTGGATGGGCTGTCTTTTCGGATAGGGATCGGCCAGACTTTGGGCCTGGTGGGGGAGTCGGGATCCGGCAAAACCATGACTGCCCTGACGCTGATCGATCTGTTGCCCAGCTCGGCCCGGGTGGAAGGCAAAATCCTCTTCAGGGGCCCCAACGGCACGGTGGACTGGCTGCGGTTGGATCCCCAGGAACGGCGGCGCTACCGCGGAGCCCAGATCGCCATGATCTTCCAAGAGCCGAGCACCGCCCTCAACCCCCTCTACACCTGTGGCCAGCAATTGCAGGAAACCCTGCGGGCCAACACCTCCCTAACCCCGACGGAGATCCGCGCCCAAGCCATCCGCCTGTTTGAGGAGGTGCAGCTTTCTCCCCAGATGCTGGAGCGCTACCCCCATCAGCTCTCTGGCGGCCAAATTCAACGGGCGGCTATTGCCTGTGCCATCGCCTCCAACCCCAAACTGTTGATTGCCGATGAGCCGACCACCGCTCTGGATGTAACGGTACAAGCCGAGATCTTGCGCCTGCTCCGGGATCTGCAACAGCAGCGGCAGATGGCGATCCTCTTCATCACCCACGACCTCAATTTGGTGGCGGAATTGGCAGATCAGGTGGTGGTGATGTGCCGCGGCCAAGCTGTGGAACAAGGATCGGTGGAGCAGATCTTTGGCAATCCCCAGCACCCCTACACCCGCGGCCTGCTGGCCTGCCGCCCGGTGTTGGAGCGGCGGTTGCGGCGACTGCCCACGGTCCAGGATTTTCAGGAGAAGGGGGGATCCCTCGAGGAGCGGTGGCAGCAACTGGAGATCCCAGCCGCCGAAGAGGAAGAACGGCTGCGCCGGATAGGCAGCCAGCCCCCTCTGTTGCAGGTGCGGGATCTGCGCACCCACTATGCCGTCCGTCGCGGGCCATTGGGCCGCCAGGTGGGCGAGATCCGGGCTGTGGACGGGATCAGCTTCGACCTGTATCCGGGGGAAACCCTGGGGGTGGTGGGAGAGTCCGGCTGCGGCAAAACCACCCTGGGGCGAACCCTGCTGCGCCTGATCCGCGCCAGCTCCGGCCAGGTAATCTACAACGGGGAGGATTGGCTCCGCCTGCCGCCTCAACGCTTACGCCGCCGCCGCCGCGAGATTCAGCTTATCTTTCAGGATCCGGCGGCTGCCTTGGACCCGCGCATGAGTGTGGGAGCCAGCGTCATGGAGCCGATGGCGCTGCACGGGATTGGGAGAAACGCCGCCGAGCGCCGGGCACGAGCCCAACGCCTGTTTGAACGAGTTGGGTTGGATCCCGAGGCGCTGGATCGGCTGCCCCACCAATTTTCGGGAGGACAGCGGCAGCGGATCTGTATTGCCCGCGCCCTGGCCTCAGAGCCGCGCCTGGTCGTCTGCGATGAAGCGGTGTCTTCCCTGGATGTCTCCGTGCAGGCCCAGGTGCTGAACTTGCTCAAGGATCTGCAGGAGGAACTGGGGCTGACCTACCTGTTCATCTCCCACGACTTGAGTGTGGTCAAGTTCATGAGCGACCGCATCCTGGTCATGAACCGAGGCCGCATCGAAGAAATCGGCCCTGCTTTCCAGATCTACCGGCAGCCGCAGCAGGACTACACCCGCCGCCTTATCGCCGCCATTCCCAAAGGGGATCCGAAAAAGCGTGGTGCCCGCCAAGCCGGATGAAGGGTTTCCCCTGGAGCCGCACCCACGCACCTCCCGGCCAGATTTGCAATGAGGCTAGAATTAAGTAAACTTTGAGTCGTAAAGCTTTGGACTCCTTGTTAGCTGATTTAACAAAACGTTTTATCCGCAGTGTGGGCTGCAACCGGCTATGGCTCGCATACTCATCATTGAGGACGACCCTTCGATTCTGGATATTCTGCGTATCAATCTGGAGTTGGCGGGCTACGAGGTCGTGAAGGCCACCGATGGGGTACGCGGACAAGCACTGGCTCTGCAGGTTCTCCCGGATCTCATCATTCTCGACCTGATGCTGCCCCAGGTGGATGGCCTGACGGTTTGCCAGCGCTTGCGGCGGGAGGAGCGCACCAGCGAGATCCCGATCCTGATGCTCACCGCCCTTGGCCAAACCCAAGATAAGATCGAAGGCTTCAATGCCGGTGCCGACGACTACCTAACCAAGCCTTTTGAGGTGCAGGAGCTGCTGGTGCGGGTGCGGGCCCTGTTGCGTCGCTCGGATCGGATCCCACAGGCGGCCAAGCACGGCGAGATCCTCACCTATGGCCCTCTCACGCTGGTGCCGGAGCGGTTTGAGGCGCTGTGGTTCGGCAAAACCATCAAGCTCACCCACCTGGAGTTTGATCTGCTCCACTGCCTGATGCAGCGACATGGCCAGACGGTTTCCCCCAGCGAAATCCTGCAGGAGGTGTGGGGCTACGAGCCTGACGACGACATCGAGACCATCCGCGTCCATATCCGCCACCTGCGCACTAAGCTGGAGCCGGATCCGCGCCACCCCCAGTACATCAAGACCGTCTATGGGGCGGGCTACTGTCTGGAGCTGCCCAACATCGCCGATCCCGGCCCACCGCAGCCAGAACTGGCGAAAGAGTCCCTCAAGTAATGCTTGAGGATGTTGCTCACACAACTGCTAATCTAGGGGATGCCCTGCTGCGGATTGCGGTCTGAGGTTTATGTCTGGTGCAATTCAGTATCTGATGTGCCCACCCGACCATTACGAGGTGGACTACGTGATCAATCCCTGGATGGTGGGAAATGTCCACCGCTCTTCGCGAGAACGGGCGCTGCAGCAGTGGCAGGCTCTCTATCGGCATCTCTCGCAGTGGGCGGAGGTGAAACTGATCCAGCCGGTGCCAGGATGGCCGGATATGGTCTTTACGGCGAATGCTGGGCTCATCCTCGGATCCACGGTGGTGCTGAGCCGTTTTTATCACCCGGAGCGGCAGGGGGAACAGCCCTATTTCAAGGCCTGGTTTGAGGAACAGGGCTACACCGTCCATGAGCTGCCGCCGGCCCTGGCTTTTGAGGGGGCGGGAGATGCTCTGCTGGATCGGGCAGGGCGCTGGCTGTGGGCGGGCTATGGCTTTCGCTCCATGCTGGAGTCCCATCCTTACCTGGCCAAGTGGCTGGGGATCGAGGTGTTGTCTTTGCGGCTGGTGGACGAGCGGTTTTACCATCTGGACACCTGCTTTTGCCCTCTCTCCGAGGGCTATTTGCTCTACTACCCGCCGGCCTTCGATGCCTATTCCAACCGCCTGATCGAGATGCGGGTGCCCCCCGAAAAGCGGATCCCGGTTCAGGAAGCGGATGCCGTTCACTTTGCCTGCAACGCCGTGGATGTGAACGGCACGATCCTGGTGAACCGGGTCAGCCCAGAGCTGGAAGCCACCCTACAGGAGCGGGGCTTTACGGTCGTGCAGACGGAGCTGACGGAGTTCCTCAAGGCTGGCGGGGCGGCCAAGTGTCTGACGCTGCGCCTGGACGAGACGGTGGCTCCGCAAAGTGAGCCGGTAGCCACGGTGCTCAGCCGGACGGTGACCCTGGAGGGACACTTGGTGGACAGCGACCTGCTCACCCGCGCCGTCGATTGCATTGTGGACAATGGCGGCAGCTTCCAGATCCTCAAGTTTCAGCTTGGGGAAAAGCGGCAGAGCACTTCCAGAGTAGAGCTGGCCGTTTCGGCTCCCACCGAGGAGGCGCTGGATACCATTCTCAGCGCCTTGATCGAGCGGGGGGGGCGCCTGTCGGACGAGACCTTGCAGGATGCCCGCCTGGAACGGGTGGAGAAGGCGGGGGTGGCTCCCGACGATTTTTATGTCACCACCATCTACCCGACACAGGTGCGGGTGGCTGGCCAGTGGATCCCGGTGCAGCGGCAGCGCATGGATGGGGTGATCGTGGTCAAGGGCTCCACAGCCTATTGCACTCTGATTCGCGATCTGCAGGTGGGGGATGCGGTGGTCTGCGGGGTGGAAGGGATCCGCACCGTGCGCCAGGCCAGCAAAGAGCGCTCTTCCCAGGAGTTTACCTTTATGGGATCGGGGGTCTCCAGCGAGCGGCGGGTGGAGCTCCTGGTGGAGCAGATCGCCTGGGAGCTGCGGCAGATCAAAGAGCGGGGCGGCAAAACGGTGGTGGTGGCAGGGCCGGTGGTCATTCACACCGGCGGCGGCTCCCATTTGGCTACCCTCATCCGCGAGGGCTATGTACAGGCCCTGTTGGGGGGCAATGCCATTGCCGTTCACGACCTGGAGCAAAATCTCTACGGCACCTCGCTGGGGGTGGATCTGTCGCGGGGCACCCCGGTCAAGGGCGGCCATAAGCATCACCTCAAAACCATTAACCTCATCCGCAAGTACGGCAGCATTCGGGCCGCCGTGGAAGCGGGCGTGATTACCGGCGGGGTGTTCTACGAGTGCATTCGCGCCCAGGTGCCTTTCTCGCTGGCCGGATCCATCCGCGACGATGGGCCGCTGCCGGATACGGAGATGGATCTGATCAAGGCCCAAGAGGATTACGCACGGCTGCTACAGGGGGCCGACATGGTGCTGATGCTCTCCAGCATGTTGCACTCGATCGGGGCCGGGAACATGACGCCTGCCGGGGTCAAGTTGATCTGTGTGGACATCAACCCGGCGGTGGTGACCAAGCTGGCGGATCGGGGATCCCTGGAGTCGGTGGGGATCGTCACCGATGTTGGCCTGTTCTTGAGCCTGCTGGTGCAGCAGTTGGCCCGTCTGGGACAGGTGTACAAGCGACCAGAACCCGCCCTTGCCGCCCGCTAGCCACCCCATCCCCAATGGCTGCTACCCTGTAGGTGTCTTTGCCGAAGTTTCAATTGGCCTTGGTTAATTTCAATGAGGAGACCCTATGCCGCTGCCTCCGGATGCTGGAGCTTGGTGGTGGGTATTGTTGGCCTCTGTAGCGGCTTGTATTCCTCTATTCTTTCCGGGGTTTTGGCTGACCAACTTTTATTCCAACCTGTTCAAAGCCTGGTTTGGACACGCCTTTGCCGAGGGGTTGGGACTGGGGGGCCTGTTTCTCACGATAGTGCTGAGTGTTCTCTATCCTCTGGGATTCTTTTGGGGATACTTGGCGATGTTGCTGCTGCGTTCTTTGGGATCCTGGGTGTGGGGAGTGGGGATCCTGGTGGCCGGCCTGTGGACGCTGCTGGTGTTTGCTCTGTTGTACTTTGACGCTCTGGATCAGGCGCGTCGATTGTAGGCAGAGGTCAACGCTCGAGATCTTTAATCTTTTTTTCTTTAAAGTATGCCTTTCGTTAGCCTGCTGACGGATTTTGGCCTGCAGGATCCCTATGTGGGCATCCTGAAAGGGGTGATCTGGGGGATCGCTCCCCAAGCCCAACTGATCGACCTCAGCCACGGGATCCCGCCCCAGGATGTGGCGGCAGCCCGCTTTGCCCTGATGACCGCCTATCCCCATTTGCCTTCTGGAACCATTCACCTGGCGGTGGTGGATCCGGGGGTGGGGAGCCATCGCCGGGCGGTGGCCATCCAAACCCAAGAGGGCTATTTGGTCGGCCCCGACAACGGCCTCTTCAGCGGCGTTTTGGAGCAATCTCCACCTCTGGCTGCTGTGGAACTCAACCGGCCCCGCTATTGGCGCACCCTTTCCCCCAGCCGCACCTTTCACGGGCGGGATATTTTTGCCCCCGTGGCCGCCCACCTGGCCAACGGGATCCCGCTTCTGGAGCTGGGAGATCCCTTCGATGTGGCGGAGCTAACTCCCTGGAATTGGCCCCAGCCTCAGGAGGAGCCCAACGGCTGGCGCGGCCTCATCCAAGCCATCGACCACTTCGGCAACGGCATCACCAACCTGCCCGGCCACTGGGTGGAAGGTCGAAGCTGGAGCGCCTGGATCAAAGGGATCCCTGTCCGCTCCGCGGCTACCTTTGCCGAGGGAAGGCAAGGGGAGCTGCTGGCCCTGGTGGGCAGCTCCGGCTGGGTGGAGATCGTGCAAAACCGGGGCAACGCCAGCCGCAGCCTCGATTTCAAAGTAGGGGATGAGGTGCGCCTGCAGTGGAATGGCTAGCTCCCTCACCCCCGACCCCTCTCCCAGAGGGAGAGGGGAGACTAGGCAGGTTGGCTTTCCACCGTCACCGCTTCCGAGGGGGTTGAAGTGCCCACTTGAACTTTGACCACCCGCGCGGCGTCGGCCTTGGGCAGGGTGAGGGTGAGAATGCCGTCTCGATAGGTGGCCGAGACTTTTTCCGGCTGAATAGTTTTGCTCAGTTTGAGGGTGCGTTGAAAAGGTTGCGCTTCTACCTCTTGATAGAGCAATTCGGCACCTTCAGGGCCATGAACCTGGATCTCGCCGCTGATGGAAAGCTGCTGGGCTGTGGCCTCAATGTGGAAACGCTCTCGATCGGCGCCGGGCGCCCACAACTGGACGGTGTAGGCCTCGCCGCTCTCCCAAACCTGCAGCGGTGTAGGGAAGACTGGGCGAGGTCGCTCTCTCGAGCTCTGCTGCCTTGGTTGCAGCCGCACGTCGAGCACCGGTGCAAAGTAAACCAATGCCATAGCCCCTCCTTCCGTAACAGGGTAGATAGATAGACAACCCAACAGGAACAGCGCTTCGGATCCCGCCGCTCGACGAACCCCCCACCTGGAAAAGCCGCCATCCAATGGGATCCAAAGCCAATCCTGCTCCAATCATCCAAGAAAGCTATTTGAACGAGGGCGGGCAAACCGATCTGCGAGAGACAGGATCCCCTCACCTCATGGAAAAGCGGCATGAGAAGCAACGGAACCATCCATTGTCCATGTAAAGCATCTTGGTCAAAACAGATGAGGTAGAGGTGAGTCAAAAAAGAGGACCGTCATGGATCCTGCTCCCATCCCCATCCGATTTCAGTGCGGCTTTTGCACGCCCTCCTGACTGCCCGCTGGCTTTGGGAGCAAGGGATCCCTGCTGGCTCCGCAACGCTGACACCCAAGGAGGCAGAATTGTGGGATCAATTGCGGGGCAACCTTTGCCGCTGCACGGGCTATCAAGCGATTTTGGAGAGCATTCAAGGGATCCAATCCAGCATTTGCTTAAGCATTGCGGAGCAATATGGCACCTCAGCCCGTTCGCGCTAGCGGCGCGGAGCGCCAACCTAGCTCCTAGCTCAATCAGAATTGCAAATAGTTTCACAAAAACTTAAATCAAGATAACCTGATTGATTCATAGATTTTTATGGGCGATAAGCGGAGCGCAAAAAAATTAAGACTTTTGGCATACGGATCATTCCCAATGCTTGACCGGCACTAGGATAGTTATCAGGTATACCTGGCGAGATCCCATGTACGTCTACTGCACAAGAGAAGTTCTGGAAGAGGGCGCTCAATATGATCTGAAGGTATTGATAGAACGGCTGGAGCAGGGGGATCGCACGCTTTTGAGCCAGTTGTTCGACGTTCGTTATCCTTACTGGAAGCGCAACCTGCGCGACAACATTCGCTTGGTGGGCGAGCTGCGCCATCTGGGAGAGGAGTCGGTTTTGGTCTTGTTTGGCCTCTGGCCAAGAGGTAGCCATGAGTACCAGGAATTTTTAGATCGGCGGGAGGCTCGCGACTATCAAGAGCGGGTGAGAAACTGGGCTCCTGACGGCCAGTTGCAGGATTGGCTGGCAGAAAGGCGGTGTAAAAAATTACAAGAGGAAAATGGACAAAACCGGCTTCCTCCTTTGCCCGATGAGCTGTATGAATGGACACAGTTTTTGAATGCTCCCAATCGGCAGGAGCGGCTGGTCTTGGAAAGTGGGGAATGGGTGTGGCAAGTGCAAGCCCTTTCTCCAGAGCAGCGGCGCCAGGTTTATCGGGCGGTGGCCGAGTTTGTTGCCAATGAGACAGGCGAGATCTACCGCCAGCTCCCCAGCTTTTATCCAGGGGCAGAGGTTAAATGCTGGCAAGAGGGATCCCTGCATCTGGCCCTCAGCCTGGTGCGGCTGTGCGAGCAGCAAGGGGTCTTCTTTCCATTTCTCGTCGGGGTTTACGACCATAGCCCAGAGCAAAAAGAACGGTTTGAGCTGGGAGGTCGAACCTGCCTCTTTGGGATGGGGGCCAAGCAGCCGGATATTCTCCAGCACCCACAACCGTTGGAGGTATGGAAGCGGTACGCCCGTCGCGCCTACCCGGACTACATCGTGGCGGATGAGACCCTTTGGCTGGAAATGCAGGAGAGCACAGAGGGAAACCTGGCTTTGTCCATGGAGGAGGAAGAAATCCTGCAAAGCACATCTATGCCCCTGCTGATCAACGGGCGAGCCGGCAGCGGCAAGTCTTTGATGTTGTACTATCGCTTTGCCGACTATTGTAGCCACTACCTCAAAATTTCAAGGCAGGGAACTTCTCCCTACCACCCTCTCTTTTTGACCTATAGCGCCAGTTTGGTGCAGCAAGCTCGCGACAGGGTGAGCACAATTTTGCGCATTAGCCATCGCTATCGTGAGGAGGGCTATAGCTTTTCAGCCGAAGAAATTCGGCAGTGTCGAGCTTTTTTTAGGACTTTTCAGGATTACCTGTTGGGCTGTCTTCCCCCTGAGCGACAGGAACGCTACCAGCCGGATCAGTATATCAATTTTTATCGATTTCAGAACTGGTATCGCTGTCGCCATGATGTGGATCTAGAGTTGGCTTGGCACACCATTCGCACCCTGATCAAAGGCTATGAGGTAAGCGATTACTTGGATCCCGATGGCTATCGGGAAGTGCCCGAGGCCGACCGCAGTGTGGATGAAAGATCCTTTGAGCAGATTTACAAAGGGATTTGGCCAAGCTATCAGGAACGCATCACTCGCGAGGGCTACTGGGATGATCAAGACTTAGCTAGAGATGTGTTGCAAAATGGCACGCTTAACCCCATCCATCCGGTCATCTTTTGCGATGAGGTTCAGGACTTTACCCAACTTGAGCTGAATATTATTTTCTGTTTATCCCCTTGGGGGAAATACAAGTTAGATTGGGCCGTTGAGCGCCTGCCCTACGCCTTTGCCGGGGATCCCTTACAAACCATTAACCCAACAGGATTTCGTTGGGCTGCCCTGAAAAAATATCTCTACGAGCATATCCGCGCCTACCTATTGCCAACCCATCCCTTTAAGATCGAGGATCCTCAAGAGCTGAAAAATAACTATCGTAGCAACCCCCAAATTACTCGTTTTAGCAATGTGGTCAATCTATGGCGGCGGGTCCTCAGCGGCAATCGAGAAATCTATCCCCAGCAGCCCTGGCGTTCTCAAGAGCAAGGTATACCAGTTCAACAATTTGTGCTGGATGGCCAGGAAAAAAATTTAATTGAAAGTGAATTGAGAAATATGCTTAGCGACCTCACAGGAACAGTTTGTGTCTTACCCTGTTCTACAGGGGATGAGCTAAACTATGTGAGGCGGGATCCCGAACTTCAAAAAGTCTATGCCGAGGAGTTAGAGCAGAATCTCAAACCACCTCTTCTACAAACTGTTACAGCCGTCAAGGGAATGGAGTTCAAAAAAGTTATTCTCTACAAATTTGGAGACTACTACCGGCAGAAATTCGATCAAAACCTTAAACATTACACCCGGAGAGGCAGAGGAGAACTGGGCTTACAGTACTTTCTCAACCAATTGTATGTTGGTATTACCCGCCCCACTCAGGCTTTGGCTATTGTGGACACTTCTGCTGGTTGGCGGGAATTCTGGAACCCGAGCTTAGAACTTAACTTTTGGCTCGATCATCCTTCTCTGGAAGAGGATTGGTCAAAATGGAACACTGATCCGCCACTGCTGGGCTGCCCCGTCAAAGCCATGAATATCCAATACTGGACAAATACCAGCCTGAAAGATTTGCTGGAGTCGGCTCTTGAGCTACTTGGGCGCGGCGTAGAAGAAGGTAACCTTTCGCTGCTTGAGGATGTTCAAACTCTGGTGCAGAAAGCAGATAACCCGCAATTAGAGCAAGAATGTCGGGCTTGGATCTTCAAGCTCCGGAAGGAATATCTTTCAGCAGGACAACAGTTCCTGAGCTTGGAGAAGTCGGCTCTGCCCGGTAAAAATCTCAAACGAGAAGCCTGGGAGTGCTTCTGGAGAGCAAGGGCTTGGTCGGAGCTGCAGCAGCACACTGCCACCCACTTTGCCGGGTGCCCTGGGATCCCAGACTACAGTCCTCTGGTGGATTGGATGGTGGTGACTCAAAAAACCTCTGCCAAGCCTGTGGAGCGCTTCCGACAACTGGTGCGGGTGCGAGATTGGCTGAGCACTGAAGTCATCCCCAAGAACAACGACTCCGTCCCGCTTACGCGAACAGATCCCACTTGGAAAGCCTGTGTGGAGAAGTTTTTGGCGGAACTCCAAGAAGTCCTGGACAATTTGCAAACGTTTTGTCCTGAGGTGGAGGCCCGCAGCCGGTTTTTGCAAGAGACGCTCGCGGCTTTGGGGGGAAACTTGGCCTTTCTCGGCCAGCGGCAGCCGTCTGCGGATCGGTATTACCGGATTTGGGGCACCTGTCATTTTCAGCAAGGGCAATTTAAAGAGGCAGTTGCCATTTGGGATCAAGGTGGCCAAACGGAGCATTCCCGCTACTACCGGGCCAAGATCCAACTGGAACCTTTTCCCGGCAAGGTGAGGTGGCTATCCAAAGACCGGCAGGACGCAGCAGTGGTGAGCAAATGGCAGGAGGCGGGACGTCCCCTCGCGGGCGAGTGGGAGGAGTACATCGACGATGTCATCCTCAGCCTGGAACGCTTGAAAGAGTGGCCGCTGCTGCTGCGAGTCCTGATCCGGCGCCGCCAGTGGGAGAAGCTCTGGAAAGCGGTACAGGCCCACCCGCAGGCGTGGCAGCGGGGACACGATTACGAGCTGGTGGCCTGTATGGCTCGAGATCTCCAGACCAACTGGGAAGAGCTGAGGCGGAAATCCCCTGGGCTGCGAGATTTTCTTCAGGAAGTGGTAAGCAGTGTGCGCGGGGAGCACGCTTGGTGGCTGCAGCCGCTGGAGGTGGGCCTGGCCTACGAGCGACTGGGCCGCTACCGAGACGCGCTCAGGTTTTATGAGCGCTTCACCGAAGGCAGAATCGGTAGAATCCCAAGATGGCAACGCTCTCAGATTCGGCAGCGCTGGCTTCTGGTTCACAAGAAGTATCGAGATTCTCTGCAGGCGGAGGGGCGACCGACCGATCTTTTGGCGGAGGAGTTTAGCCGCGCTCAAGAGCGCTGGCGTGAGCAACTGCCCCAGGCAGAGCCTGAGCTGGAGGAACGGGATCCCTGGGCCTATGACTTTCTTGAGTACCCCAGCCCTGTTCAAAGTTGGCTGCTGCAGCAGGCTCAAACCGACGCCCAGAGACGACTCAGAGCGGAAATTGCCCAAGCGCTGGAGCAACTGGACGAACGACAATTGCAGCAGGTGCAAAGCTGGATCCAGCGCTTCTTGTCCATAGATCCACCCCGGCTCTAGAGGCAGGTTAGAGCTATGGCAAGAGCTGCCGCAGGCGCTCCAGGGCGCGTCGGTTTTCTGCGGGGGTGCCCACCGTCAGGCGCAGCCCGCCGCCGGTACAGCGCACGCAAGTTCCCAGCTCTTGCCAGGCCCGTTGTAAATCTTGGGGATCCCATCCTGCCACCCGGAAGTAGAGAAAATTGGCCTGGCTAGGCCACACCCGCACCCCCGGCAGCTCCTGCAGGGCTTGGTAGAGGGCTTCCCGCTCCTGACGGATAAGGGGTAGGTCGGCCAAAAACTCCTCGGCATGTTCCAGGGCGATCTGAACGGCCCACTGGGAGATGGCCGAGAGATTGTAGGGCAGGCGGATGGCATCCAGCACCCGGACGAGCTGCGGGTGGCCGATGGCATAGCCCACCCGGTGGGCCGCCAGGCGAAAGGCTTTGGAGAAGGTGCGCAAGATAACCCAGTTGGGGTGCTCCGCCAGCTTGGGCAGGGCCGTGTGTTGGCTGAACTCGAAATAGGCCTCATCGAGGATCACCAAAATCTCGGCGGGCAACCCTTCCACCCAGGCCCACTCGGCAATGCTCAGGCCGTTGCCGGTGGGCGAATTGGGATCCACCAAACACACCACCCGCACCCGCTGCTCCACTACGGCCTGTTGACACCGCTCCAGATCCAGGGCAAAGGTCTCGGCATGGCGCGGCACCCGCACCACCGGGATCCCCAGGCTCTGGGCCAGGATGGCGTACATGGAGAAGGTGGGCTCGGCAACCAAAATGCCGCCCCGCCCGCCCACACAGGTGGCGATGAGCAGCGAACGGATCAGTTCATCTGACCCATTGCCCAGGCTGATTTGGTCAGGATCGGCTCCGGCATAGGCGGCAATGGCCTGCTTGAGGCCCCGGTGCTGGGCATCGGGGTAGCGGTTGCTCGGGATCCCTTTTTCCCAGAGCAGCGAGAGCTTTTGCTTGAACCCTTCCGGCCAATCGAGGGGAAACTCATTGGCGTCCAGCTTGTCGGCAGCTGGGGTGGGCACGGCGTCGTAGGGCTTGAGATGAAGCAAATCGGGACGCAGATACTGCAAAGCACACATCTTCCTGACGGAGAGAAGCTCTGATCATAACAGGATCGGCCCGACCCCTCATGCCTTTGTCAGGGATCCCTGTTGACGTAATGCCTCAAAAAGGGCGATGGCTACGGCATTGCTGAGGTTGAGGCTGCGCACCGGCCCCCGCAGCGGGATGCGCACGCTGGGATAGGTTTCCAAGAACACGGGATCCAACCCCCGGCTTTCGCTGCCGAACACCAGCCAATCTCCCGGCTGATAGGACACCTCGGTGTAGAGGGCCTGGCCGCGCACGCTAAAGCACCAGAAACGAGCCTCAGGATGGGCCTGCAGCAAAGCCGACCAGGAGGGGTAGCGATAGAGCTGGACGTGCTGCCAGTAGTCCAGCCCCGCCCGCTTGAGATAGCGATCCGAGAGGCGAAACCCCAAAGGATCTACCAGATGGAGAGGGGTATCGGTGGCTGCACAGGTGCGGGCGATGTTTCCCGTGTTGGCCGGGATCTCTGGGGCAACCAAAACAACGTGGAAGGGCATGTCTTATTTTACTTGCCCCCAAAGCCGCGGTTACTGCCCCCTTTTTTGCCTCCACCTTTGCCCGGTTTGCGGCTGGGCTGTGGCCGGGCAGGAGGGGCTGTCGAACGTCCGCGCCAACTGGGATCCCCGCCGGGAAGAGGGGTGCGCCCGCCCCCCCACCCGGGAAAACCACCGCCCATGCCCATGTTGCGCATCATGTCGCGCATGCGCTGGAAATCGCTCACCAGTCGGCTGACATCCTCCAGCTTATGGCCAGATCCACGGGCCACCCGTCGTTTGCGGCTGACACTGCGGGCCAACAGGTCGGGATTGCGGCGCTCTTCGGGCGTCATGGAGTTGATCATGGCCTCGGCGCGGGCCAGTTGGTCTTGCCCCTTTTGCAATTGTTCCTCGCTGATTTTGCCCATCCCCGGCATCAGCCGCAGCAGCCCCGCCAGGGATCCCATGCGTTTGATCAGGCGCATCTGCTTGAGGAAATCGGTGAAATCAAACTGGGCGGTCATCATCTTCTCCGCCATGCTGGCGGCATCGCCCAGGTCGATCTCTTCTTGGGCTTTTTCCACCAAGCTGAGGATATCCCCCATACCCAAAATGCGCGAGGCCATGCGATCTGGGTAAAAGGGATCCAGCGCTTCCACTTTTTCGCCGACACCGACGAACTTGATCGGCTGGCCGGAAACTTGGCGAATGGAGAGGGCCGCCCCGCCACGAGTATCCCCATCCAGCTTGGTGAGGATGGCGCCGGTGATGCCCAGGCGCTCATGGAAGGCTTGGGTAAGGCTGGCCGCCTCTTGGCCGATCATGGCGTCCACCACCAGCAAGATCTCGTGCGGCTGCACCGCCGCCTTGATCCGCTCCAGCTCAGCCATCATCTCCAGGTCGATCTGCAGGCGACCGGCAGTATCTAAAATTACATAGTCGTAGCCCTGTTCCCGCGCGGCTGCTACCCCCTGCCGGGCGATCTCCACGGGATCCGTCTTGCCCAGATCGAAAACGGGGATCTGAATTTGCTGGCCCAGAGTTTTGAGCTGGTCGATAGCCGCCGGACGGTAGATGTCTCCGGCCACCAGGAGGGACTTTTTGCCCTGCTTGCGCAAATACAAAGCCAGCTTGGCGCAGGTGGTGGTTTTGCCGGATCCCTGCAGGCCGGCCATGAGCACAATGGTGGGGGGCTGCTCCGCTTGGGCGATGGGCACGTTGGCCTCTCCCATCACCTTGACCAGCTCGTCATGGACGATCTTGATGAACTGCTGATCCGGCGTCACCCCCAGGATCACCTCGGAGCCCAGGGCAGCTTCCCGCACATCCTCGATAAACTGCTTCACCACCTGCAGATTGACATCCGCATCCAGAAGGGCGCGCCGCACCTCCCGCAGAGCTTCCTGAATGTTGGTTTCGGTGATTTTGTCCTGGCCGCGCAGCTTTCTCCAGGCCAATTCCAACTTCTCGGAGAGGGCATCAAACATGGGTGCTGTTTATCCTGTCAGGCGCTTCTGGGGCATTTCCTACCATAGTCCAGTTGGGGCAACTTCAGCCTGGGGATCCCAAGCGAGGCTGACCCAGAAAAACTGGTAACTTTACAAAAGTTTAAGCAACAATAGAAGGCGTTGCTTGCCGATCTCCCATGGTCAGTATCGCTTCTCTCTCCTACAGCAGCACCGACTGGCAGTTGGGCTATCGCTCTTTGCGCCAGGAGTACGACTATTGGATTACGGAGATCGAGGGGCGGATCCCGGAGCGGCTGCGGGGAACCCTATTTCGCAATGGCCCCGGCAAGCTGGAGGCGGGATCCCAGCGCTACGGCCATCCTTTTGACGGCGACGGCATGATCTGTGCCATCACCTTTGTGGCGGGGAAGGTTCATTTTCGCAACCGGTTTGTGCGCACCCCTGAGTTTGAGGCAGAGGAGAAGGCGGGCCGGGTGCTCTACCGCGGCGTGTTTGGCACCCAGAAGCCGGGAGGCTGGTGGGCCAATTTTTTGGATCTGAAATGGAAGAACCCCGCCAACACCAACGTCCTCTGCCTGGGCGACAAGCTGCTGGCGCTGTGGGAGGCCAGCGCCCCCTACCGCCTGAACCCGGCCACCTTGGCCACGGAGGGGATCGAAACATTTGCCGGCGGGATCTCCGCCAGCCAGCCTTTTACCGCCCATCCCCGGCGGGATCCCCACACGGGAGATCTCATCGCCTTCGGGGTGCGAGCTGCCCTCAACTCCACCTTGTTGCTGTACCGTCTGGATGCGCGCGGGCGCTTGCTGGAACAGCGGGACTACCGCCTGCCGGGCTTTGCCTTCCTGCACGATTTTGTCTGGACACCCCGCTACCGCATCTTTTTCCAAAATCCGGTGGCCTTCAACCCCTTGCCGTTTGTGTTGGGCTGGCGGCCGGCGGGCACCTGTCTGACCTTGAAGCCCGGAGAACCGACCCGCATCTGGCTCTTTCCCCAAGAGGGCGAGCCCCTGCAACTGGAAACAGAGCCGGGGTTTGTGTTCCATTTTGTCAACGGCTACGAAGTCGGGGAGCAGGTGGTGGTGGATGCCGTCCTCTATGAGAACTATCCTGCCCTGGAGCCAGATGCCGACTACCTGCAGATCGACTTTGCCCAGGTGCCAGCCGGCAAGCTGTGGCGGTTTGAGCTGGATCCCAAGGCGGGCAGTGTGAGGCGGGAACTGCTGCTGGATCGCTCGGTGGAGTTTCCGGCCATCCACCCAGCTCAAATGGGGGGATCCCACCGCTACATCTACATTGGAGCCACCCATGCGCCTGGCCCCAATGCTCCCCTACAGGCCATTCTCAAGTTGGATACCGCCACAGGCCGCACGCAGCAGTACAGCTTTGCCCCGCGCGGCTTTGTGGGAGAGCCGGTGTTCATCCCGGATCCGGAGAACCCAGCAGAAGAGGCGGGGTGGATCGTGACGGTGGTTTTTGATGCGGCCAGCCAGCGCTCTCAGGTGGTGATCCTGGATGCCTCAGACCTGGTTGCCGGCCCGGTGGCGCGGATCCCGTTGCGGCACCACATTCCCTATGGCCTACATGGCAGTTTTACTCCCCAGGTGTGGGTAGATGCCGATCCGAACAAAGGATAGGGGAGCGATCTGGGGATGGTTAAATCGATTTCTCTGGCTTGGAAAGCCAGACACGTTAAGTAGGGCACTGGGCGAGGCCAGGCAAGAGCTCTGCTCAGCAGATAGAGTTATGGCAAACAGCCATGGAACAGCTTGCTGGTTGAGCTCTAGCTCCCCTCTCCCACAAGGGGAGAGGGGGCGAAGCGTCTTAATTTTGCTTGCAACGACTATATTGCTTTTCCTTTTCCTGGAGCAGTTGCTATTATCTTCAGCTACGCTGGTGACAACAACAGCCGTTCTTTTGGCCGACAGACGCCTCCGACGCGAGGGAATGTGGGTTGGCCAACTGAGACGAACCAGGAAAAGCGTTGTTAGGCTGGGTGGTGTGTTGGGCAGGTCTTGGGTCGAGGGCAGAAGTAGGGCCTGTTTTTGCAACAGCAAATGTCTTGCGCTGCCAGACGAGCATCACTGCCCCTTCTTGAGCACTTAAGTTAACCTTCTGGATCGATTGCAACGGAACCGTCACAATGTCCTCAGAGCTAAAACCTCCCTTTCGATCTGTGCGGCCCCCCAGACCCAGCTCAACTGGCGAGGCCAGGGCCTCCTCCCTGCCGGGAAAAGCTGAGGATTCGGTGTCAACCGCTGGCTCTGCTCGCGGTAGCGGGACGGAGTCTTTGCAGCCTGTTGTCGGTACCACTGCTACTTTGGCGACGACGAAAGCGGCGGAAAGAGAGCGAGTCTGTTTGGAACCCATCCCGCCGCCTGGGGAGAAGATGCAATACCGGGCGATTGGCCTCATCGAGGGACAGTACATTCCTTCCCCTGGGCACTTTACCCGCGGGGTCTTACGTACCTCAGATGGCTTGGAGCTGAATGCCGTATTGCTGGGCCGGGTGATGAGTCTGGTACGTAAGCACCTACAGCCAGACCGCAACTACCTGTGGGTGGTCTATCCTCGCACCCGCGACAAGAGCGAAGATCTGCACGTGCAGCTGATGGGGGTGTGGGCCCCCGAAGAAATGGGGCAGACGCTCCCTGAGGGCTCCCGTCCGGCGGTGGTGCCGGATTGGTTTTCCATTCGGGGCGAGGTTGTTTTTCAGTCCCAGGAGAAAGGGTTTATCATCGTCAAAATTCGCCAATCGGGCAAAAAAACCTCTGCCAGCCCTTCTTCTCAGCGGAGCAAGGATCCCGTCCCGCCTACCCGAATAGCTCCCAAGCCCCAAGCCTTCAAATTGCGCCTGATCGGCTCCCTGCCGGGCAAGGAGGTAGGCAATTTCTGGGATCTACAGGTGCGTCGCCGCGGATCCCTGCTCTACGTGGAGGCGGGAACTCCCATCGGCCCTGTGCTCAAAGCGCCGCCGCGCCCCCGCCTGAAGCACTCAACGCCCCGCCCCAAAGTTAAGAAGGGCTCTCTTCCCTCGTCTTCAGGTCAGCAGTCTATTTCAGATCAACTTTATCCGCCGCGGGATCCGGCCAAAGTTCCCAAACCGGTCAAGAAAAAGCGTCCATAATCTCTTCTATAGATTCTTCTCTGGATTAGAGCTCAGTAGAGTTCTCCTCCCAATCTTCCGGTTTTAATAGCCCTTTTATCTTGGTTGTGCCGTGACAGAGTCAAACCTACCCCCCAACAAAGATGAGTTTATTTCGCCTCGCTATCCCTACTGGGGCGAGGTGAGACCCCAGAATTTGGTTTTCGATGCCAATTTACAAGAATTCAGCAACAGGGTGTCTTTGATCTGTGGCCTGGAAACGGGGGGCAAGATCACCCCGGAGGAAGCCTATCGGCAGATCAAACAGCTCTGGAAACAGCTCAAAGAAACCAAGAAAGCCATCTTGGACGACCCGCAGTGGCAGGAGCCTCCCCCTGAATTGCCGGAGGAAGAGTAGCCGGCTGGATCCCTTGGCTCGCAACCCCTGCTGGCTAACTGCAAACGGCGTCTGGTGGGCGCGGAGCCCTTGCCATTGCCAACAAGACAACGCTCAAGCGCTCTGTGCCGCTGAGACCATCACTTTCAGCTTCTCTCCCAAAAGGAGGGGAGAGTTGGAAGCCCAGGGCTGTGAAGGGTGTCTGTAACTGGCCTAGGGCAGGCCCCAAGCTCTGGCCTGCTCCGCCAGCCAGCCCTCGGCGCGCAGGTTCTCCAGTTCTCGGCGCACCCGCAGCCGCAATTCAGCATGCTCCAGCCCCTTGGGCAGGGCAATGGCCAGCCCCACCGTCGCCAACGGGGATCCCAGAAACTGAAACTGGGGGTGCTCCGCCAGCCACCCCGCCAGCACCGAGCGATCCGCTGCCCAGGCCTGCACCGCCCCTTTTAGGAGCAATTCTGCCCCTTCCTGGTAGGAATCCACCGCCACCAACTCAACCCCTGGGAGGTAGCGCTGGAGGTGGGGAATGGCGGCCGATCCGCGCAGGACGGCAATCCGCGCGCCGCGCAGCTCTGACCAGCTCGTCCAGTTTTGGGAACGGGCCACAACCAGGCTGGGGCCATCCGGGTAGTAGGCCGAGGTGAACTCCACCTGGCGCGCCCGATCCGGTGTGATGCCGATCTGAGCGATGGCCAGATCCACTTCCCCTGCAGTCAGCACCTGTAGCCGCTCCACATTGGCCACTGGCACCAGCTCCACCGCCGCCGGGGATCCCAGCAGCCGGGATCCCAGCTCGCGGGCTAGGTCAATCTCAAACCCCTGCAGCTTGCCTTCGGCATCGCGAAACCCCAACGGCTTCAGGTTGTCTTTGACTGCAACTCGCAACTGACCCGAACGAACAATCTCTGACCAGGGACGGGCAGCGGCAGGGATCCCTAGGCAAACTAAGGCCAGGCTGGCCGCCCAGCAAGACCTCTGGATCGCCGAGGCCAACGGAGACCGAGATCCCATCCCCTTCAGGCGGTGCGGGACTGGCGGGCCGCAGCCACCACTTGGGTGAAGGCTTCGGGATCCAGGAAAGCCAAGCGGGCCAACATTTTGCGATTGAGCTGGATATTGGCTTTTTTGAGGCCGTCGATGAACTCGCTGTAGCGCAGGCCCTGGGCGCGGGTGGCGGCATTGATGCGGGCAATCCAGAGGCGGCGAAAATCTCGCTTCTTGCGGCGGCGATCCCGGTAGGCACTGCGCAGGGCCTTCATCACCTGCTGGTTGGCGGTGCGGAACAGCTTAGAGCCGGCTCCGCGAAAGCCTTTGGCCAGCTTGAGGATCTTCTTGCGACGCTTGCGGGCAACATTGCCCCGTTTGACTCTCATGGCGGTAACTCAATGCAGACAGATGGATACAAGGGCGAACAAGCCTTGAGACCTTTGGCCTGCCGTGGCGATCGGCTCACCCTAGGCTGAGGGAGTGGAGGAAGCGGCGCAACGGGATCCCACCTAGTGGGTGTTGGGCAGCATCAGGCGCACGTTGGCCAGATCCCGTTCATCCACCAGGGCCACGCCGGCCAATTTGCGTTTGCGGTTGGTGGTTTTGTGCTCAAGCAAGTGGTTGTGCCCGGCCCGGCGACGCATGAACTTGCCGCTGCCGGTGAGGCGAAAGCGCTTGGCGGCTGCCTTGCGAGTTTTGATTTTGGGCATGGCAATAACCCCAGAAATGGCCAGGGGAAAGGTCACAGTCTCCTAGCATAAGCTAGGGAAGACCAAGAAAGCAAATGCCGCAATGGCCTCTTCCTGTCTCAAAGCCGCCAAGAGCCCTCAAAAACTGTTCCCTTGCGGCTCCAAAAGTAACACTTGCCAGCGCAGCAACTGCTGCAACTGCGGCCAGCTCAGGGGAGAGTCTAGGCTTTCTTGAAGGGCTTGGACGGTGCGGATCCCGTCCACCTGCTGCAGGAAGGCGAAGGCTTCCTCGCTGAGGGAGATGGCCTCATAGGCGTAGTTGAAGAGGCTCCGCCCCGGCCACAGGCCCAGGCAGGGGCTGAGGTGGGCAACTGCCGCGGCCACATCCTCTGGATGGGTCCATTCCCAGCGGCGAATAGGGGGCTTGCCGAGAAAGAGCTCGTAGTGGGCCACCACCGGATCCAACAGCTCGATTAGGCGGTAGCGCTCCGGCTCCGGCAGTTGGGCTGCCTGGGCCAGTAGGGTTTCATCTTTGCCCAACACCCGCTCCAGCCGCCAGAACTCTGGGTTGGAAAAGCGCAAAAACTGCAGCCCTGAAGCCTGAATTAGCTCAAACAGCGTCTCGATGGTGTAGTCCACTTCCTGCGGGTGCAGGTACATATCGGCAAAGCATTCGTCGTCCACGTTTTCGATGGCCCAGCGGGCGCGTTCCTGCTGCTGGATGCGGTTGCTGTCTGGCAAAATCTGGAAAAGGCGGCGGCCCACCTGGAGCCCTTGCTGTAGGTGTTCTGCGGAAGCTAGCGGCTGATGCTCTGAGCCAGTGACCAAGAGGCGGATGGCCTTCTGCATCAGGCGGATCTCGTGGCGGCCCAGCTCGCCGTACACAAATAGGTGCAGGATCCCGCCGGGAGCCAGCTTGTTTGCCAGAGCCTGCAGCCCCGCCACCGGATCCGGGAGGTGGTGGAGCATGCCTACGCAGTTGATGAAGTCGAACTGCCCCGGCAGTTGGTCAATGTCGTAAACGTTGAGCTGGCGAAAGTGCACCGGTGGTGCCTGGGAAGCCCGGCAGCGGGCCTCGGCAATCTCCAGGGCGCGGCTGCTCAGGTCAAAAGCCCAGATTTCGGCGTTGGGGTTTTGGTGGGCGATATACTCCGTCCCCACCCCAGAGCCGCAGCCGGCGTCCAGGATGCGCACTGGGCGGCGGCCTGGATGAGCACCTGTGCAAAAGGCATAGGCCTGGGGCCAGCTCCAGCGCCAGTTCCACCCCGGCGGGGGAACGGTGCCGATGGGCTGTGGCGGGAAGGGGTAGAGGTCGTAGAGCTGCCGCACTTGTTTGAGAATCTGTTCGGCGCTGCGGGACTGCATAGGCTCTCCGGCCAGACTATCCAGACTATAGTGACGATATCTCCCCTAAGCACATTTCTCGCCAATGCTCTATGGTTGTCCGCGCTTCCCATCCTCTGCAAGCTGGCCTCACCTTCGACTGGATCAAGCTGACGGCTGAGCTCAAAAAAATTCTCGATCCCCGGCGAGTGATCAGCAAGCCGGAGGAGCTGTTGGTTTACGAGTGTGACGGGCTGACCAGCTACCGGCAAAGGCCGGCTTTGGTGGTGTTGCCGCGCACCACAGAAGAGGTGGCGCAGGTGGTGAAGCTGTGCAGCCGCTACCAGGTGCCCTTTGTGGCGCGGGGATCCGGCACTGGCCTTTCGGGAGGGGCGCTACCCCTGGAAAATAGCGTCGTCATTGCCACCACCCTGATGAAACAGATCCTGGAGATTGACCTAGACAACCGCTGCATGGTGGTGCAGCCGGGGGTGATCAACGCCTGGATTACCCAAGCGGTGGCCGACCAGGGCTATTTTTATGCGCCGGATCCCTCTAGCCAGTCGGTTTGCTCCATCGGCGGCAATGTGGCGGAAAACTCCGGCGGCGTCCACTGCCTCAAGTACGGGGTAACAGCCAACCACATCCTCGGCTTGACGGTGGTGCTGCCGGATGGGGAAGTGGTGCGCTGGGGGGGCAAGATCCCGGAGATGCCCGGCTACGACTGGGTAGGTCTGTTTGTCGGTTCCGAGGGCACCCTGGGCATCGCTACCGAGATTACCCTGCGCCTGCTGAAAACCCCGGCCCAGGTTCAGGTTTTGCTGGCGGACTTCGACAGTGTAGAAGCAGCGGGATCCGCCGTCTCTGACATTATCGCTGCCGGGATCATCCCCGCCGGCCTGGAGATCATGGACAACTTCAGCATCAACGCCGTCGAGGATGTGGTGCAGTTGGGCTGCTACCCGCGGGATGCGGCGGCCATCTTGCTGGTGGAGGTGGACGGGCTGGAGCTGGAGGTGGAGGAAGCCGGCCAACAGGTGAGGGCGCTGTGCCTCAAAAACGGGGCCCGCCAGGTGCAAGTGGCAGCCGGCCCAGAAGAGCGGGCGCGGCTGTGGAAGGGGCGCAAGGCGGCCTTTGCTGCAATGGGCAAGCTCAGCCCCAACTACTACGTCCAGGATGGGGTGATCCCCCGCAGCCAGCTAGCCTATGTCCTCAAAGAAATCGAGCGCCTCAGCCGCGAATACGGCTACCCGGTGGCCAATGTGTTCCATGCCGGCGACGGCAATCTCCATCCGCTGATCCTCTATGACGAGTCGGTGCCGGGATCCCTGGAGCAGGTGGAGAAACTGGGGGGCGAGATTCTCAAACTCTGTGTGCGCCTGGGGGGTAGCCTTTCTGGCGAGCACGGCATCGGGGCGGAGAAACGCTGCTACATGTCGGAGATGTTTACGCCCACGGATTTGGAGAGCATGCAGTGGGTGCGGCAGGTATTTGACCCGCAGCACATCGCCAACCCCGACAAGATCTTTCCCACTCCCCGCACCTGCGGCGAGGCGGCCCACGCCCACCAGCGGCCGGAATGGCAAGCGATCCCTGTCTTCTAGCCGGCCTGCCGCTGCTGCTGTAGCTCGGCAAAGGCCTGGGCAAAGTCTTCCTGGCAGATGACCAGGGTTTTGGCATCCACCGTCTCGGCAGTGGCGCGGTGGCGGCGGATGGCGGCAATGGCGGCACGGTTGCTCAATAGAGCCAGATCGGCACCGCTCCAACCTTGGGTCTGCTCGGCCCACCCCTGTAAATCCACATCCGGCCCCAGGGGACGCTTGCGGTTATGTACAGATAAGATTTCCCACCGCCCGGCGCGATCCGGCAGCTCCACACTCAGGTGCAGCTCCAGCCGTCCGGCACGGGTGAGGGCGGGATCCAAACTGGCTTTGCGATTGGTGGCCGCCACCACCAGCACCCCCTGGCTGGGGCGGATCCCGTCCAGTTCGGCCAGGAGTTGCCCCAGGACACGGTCGCTGACGCCACTATCGCCGGAGTAACTGCCTCGCGCGGGAGCGAGGGTGTCGATCTCATCGATGAAGATGACGCAAGGGGCACACTGGCGGGCGCGGGCAAAGAGTTCCCGCACCGCCTGCTCGGAGGATCCCACCCATTTGCTGAGCAGCTCCGGGCCGGAGACGGCGATGAAATTGGCCTTGGCCTGGGAGGCGATGGCCTTGGCCAGCAGCGTCTTGCCGGTGCCGGGGGGCCCGCTGAGGAGGATCCCTTTGGGGGCCTGGGCCTGGGCCTGCTCGTACAGCTCCGGGTGCAGCAGGGATCCCTCGATGGCCTCCTGCAAAATCTGCTTGGCGTGCTCCAGGCCGCCGATCTGATCCCAGCTCACCTGGGGCGACTCAATTTCCACCGAGCGCAACACCGCCGGCTTTACCTGTTGCAGAGCCTGCTGAAAGTCCGCCGCCGAAACCGTCAGCGACTCAGGGACAGGGGATCCCAAATCCGGCACCTGACGCCGCAAAGCTGCATAGGCGGCCGCCTGGCACAGGCCGCGCAGATCCGCCCCCACAAAGCCCAGCGTCTGATCCGCCAGGCTGTCCAAATCCACATCCTCCGCCAGCGGCATGCCGCGGGTATGGATGGCCAGGATCTCCCGCCGCCCCTCCCGATCCGGCACCTTAAAGATGATCTCCCGGTCAAAGCGCCCCGGTCGCCGCAGGGCCGGATCCAGGGCCTCAGGCCGGTTGGTGGCCGCCAGCACCACAACACCTTTTTGAGCCACAAAGCCGTCCATCAGCCCCAGCATTTGAGCCACCAGGCGTTTTTCCACCTCCCCCTCGACGGTGGCGCGGTTGGGGACAAGAGCATCGATTTCGTCGATGAACACCAGACAGGGGGCAGACTTAGCCGCCTTCTCAAATAGCTGCCGCAGGCGCGCCTCCGCCTCCCCGTAATACTTGCCGATCAGTTCCGGGCCGACAACGGCAATGTAGTTCACCCCCAGGCTCTCGGCCAGGGCGCGGGCAGTCAGAGTCTTGCCGGTGCCTGGGGCTCCCACCAACAGCACGCCACGGGGCGGATCCAGTCCCAGCTTGGCCAGCAGATCGGGCCGCTTGAGGGGGATCTCGACCATTTCCCGCAAAGCTTGGAGCTGTTCCCTCAGCCCCCCCACATCCCTGAGGCGCGGCCCTGGGCCGGATTCCGTCCCGCTGAGGCGGTCAGCGGCCAAATCAGGCGAAGGAGCGGCCTTGGGCTGTTCGCGCCAGCTTGCTGTGGACATCACCTGAGGCTCGCTGCTCCAGGAGGGATCCCCCGTCTGGGCGCTGCTGCGGCGACGGGGGATGGAGCCGGAAGGGGGGATAGAGCTGCCCAAAGGACGGGCCTGGATGCGCACCTCGGTTCGCAGCTCCCCCGTGTTTCTTTTCTCGTCCAGTTTCTGGGCTAGCTCGATAAGCTGCTCAATACCCTGGATAAAATCGCTTAGATCCGCCACAGCCGGGGTTTTCCGTCTACAAATAACCCACCAACAGAGGTTTTAGCCCATCCCTTGCCGGCTGAGGCTCTCCCCAGACCCAAAAGCAGGCAACTTTCAGCCAGGGATCCGGCGCCGGCGAGCTTTCTGGTCAGCACACGCCTAGGGAGAGCGGGACTCGGCCATGGCCGAGAGGGGGGAAGGGCTGGCCGAAAGTTTGCGCACCTCAGAGCAGAAAGAAGCCATGCTAAAGCCACCAAAGCGCTTGACGGTGCTGGCCCGCAGGCGCAGGTTCGGGCTGGCAAACCAGATGCGCTCCTCTGACTCGGTCATCTCATATTCGGTGTAGAGGGTGAGGGCGCCGTCAGATCCCATCACATAGGTACCGGCCACCGGTATTTTTTCGGCATAGCCCTGATCCCGCAGCAATTGCCCGCGCATGGGATCGACCTCATCGGGGATGGGAACCAGCACCACATCGCCTTTGTACTCTTCGTTGTCCCACTCCTGCTCGCCATCCCACCGCACCCGCGCTGCTCCCACAGCTCGCTGCGGATCCACCTTGAACAGCTCACAAACCCGGATGACGGCTGGATCGGTTGGCGCAAGCGTGGCAATCTGGACTTTCGACCTCCCTCCCTCAGAGCGGCGAAAAGCCAAGTGATGGCTGGTGCGCTGGCACATCCACTCCCCAGCACTGAGGGCGAAAAACTCCATTACGGTCATCATGGCCGACGCGGATCCTCTATCGATAGACAGGATTTGCCGATCTTAGCTTGCGTGGCAACTCACCCTTAACTCTCAATTTAGCTTTTAAGGGGTTCGGGGAGCTCTCAGTCCTGCGCTCTGGCATTCCCCATGGCACGCTACGCCAACCGTGGGGTTGGGCCAGACCAATCCACCTCATGTTGCTCACGCCCGCAGCGACTTCCATTGCCAAACCGCACCTAAACTTTGCCCTCAGGCCCAGACCACGAAACCCAACAGGGATGTGGGGCAGCCGGCGTCGTACCGCTGGCGGTCGGTGAGGGGAGAATGGCGCTTAGAATCCAGAAATAACAAAACCGGCTTGTCGGCAAAACAAGAATAAATTGTAAAAATCCCCTTTTGGGAGAAGGTTAACAGATGAACAGAGAACGGGCAAAGCTGGTGTTTATGGGAGCAACTGTTTGTGCGTTTACAGCACTGGTTGGAGCGTTTGCTTTTCCCATTCTTTCGTGGCGTCGCTGGTTCCTCCTTTTGTCAGCCATCTGTGGCCTTGTTGTCTCTCTAGCCAATATTGAACTGGGCAGAGAGGAGGAAGAAGCCCCCCAGACTCGCAAGTGGCGCATGGTGTCCCGTTTGTATGAGATGGCTCTTGGGTCAATTTTTGTCATTCTCGTATTATTTTTACTATTTTTAGCCTGAAGTTTTGCCGATAGGCGGGCGGCCAGCCCATCGCCATTTGGAGTAGCGAGACCGGGGGGCAACAATCCAGTTGGGCTCGGTCAGATCCTGGCAAATCTTTGTATCCTTAGGGTCGGTAGGTCTGTTGCAGAGGGTGTGGGGAGTGACAAGTCTGAGTCGTGTGGCACACAGGCTGAAAGGGTGGATGGTGTTCGGATTGCTCGCCCTCTGTCTGCTGCTGTGGGAAATGGCCCCGTCTCAGGCGCAGAATGTTAACCAACTGCAGCAGCGCCAGCAGCAGATCCAGCAACAAATCCAGAGCACTCAGCGCCGCCTCGGAGAAGTGCGCCAGGCCGAAGAAGAGGCCCGCCGCCGCATGGGATCCCTGCGCCAAAACATTCGCCAAACCGAAGCCAGCCTGCGCGACAACCAATATCGTCTGGAACAGGCCCAGAAGGCCCTAGAGCAAGCGCAGCAAGAGCTCCAGGAGCTGCAAGACCGCCTGAGGCGGCAGCAGCAGGGCACGGCCGCCCGCTTGCGCTACATGCAGCGGCAGGGGGCAGAACATTGGTGGGCTTTGCTGCTCACCAGCCGCGACCTGAACGAGTTTTTCGATCGCCGCCACCAGTTGCAATTGCTGATCGAGGCCGACCGGCAGTTGATCCGGGAGCTGCAGGCGATGGCTGAGGAGGTGGAGCAGCAGCGCGTTGCTCTGGAGATGCAGCGCAACGAGATTTCTTTGATTTTGCAGGAGCTGGCCGCCCAGAAAAACCAACTGCAGCAGCAGGCTGCCGCCCAAGAGCAACTGGTGGGCCGCCTGGCCAACGAGCGCGCTGCCTATGAAGCAGCCCAACGGCGTTTGGAAGCCGATTCTCAACAGTTGACCGTCCTCATCCAGCAACTGATCGCCCAGCAGGCTCAGCAGCGAGGGGGTGGGGATCCGGTTCAGGGGACGGGCCGGTTGATCCCACCGGTGCGCGGGCCGATCACCAGTGGCTTCGGCTGGCGGGTTCACCCCCTCTATCGCAGCCGCCGCTTTCATGCGGGGATCGACTTCGGTGTGCCCACCGGCACGCCAGTTCGGGCATCAGACCGGGGCACGGTCATCTACGCCGGTTGGTACGGCGGCTACGGCTACACGGTGATTGTGAACCACGGCGGCGGCATCACCACCCTCTATGCCCACAACAGCCGCGTCGCCGTCGGGGTGGGCCAGCAGGTACAGCGGGGGCAGGCCATTGCCGCTTCTGGCTCCACCGGCCTCTCCACCGGGCCTCATGTTCACTTTGAAGTGCGGGTCAACGGCCAACCGGTGGATCCGCGCCGCTACTTGTGAAGCAGCGCCTCTGCCGGCACCGGCTGTAGGGATCCCGCCTGCAACGTCCACTGCACATCGGCAATAGAGGACAGCTCCTCCGGGTCGTGGGAAACCACCAACACCGTCCAGGTGGATTTCAGCCGGGCCAACAGCTCGATCAACTGCCGCCGCACGGACCAATCCAGCCCCGCCGTCGGCTCGTCCAGCAGCAGCAGAAACGGGCCGCGAATGAGCTGCACCGCCAGGGCCAAGCGCCGCTGTTGCCCGCCGCTGAGGTGGTTGGGGAAGGTGTGCAGAGGGATCCCTGCCAATCCCACCTGCTGGAGGACATTCTCGATCTCCTTTTGCTGCAGTTCCGGGTGGCCGAAGCGCATTTCCTCCAGCACCGTCAAGCCACAAAAGTGCCGCTCCGGGAACTGAAACACCAACCCCGCCAGGCTGCGCAACTGGTTGAGGGAGAGCTCCGTCCCGCCCCAGGCAATCCGTCCCTGGGTGGGCCGCGCCAAGCCGGCCAAGATTTCCAGCAGGGTGCTCTTGCCGGCCCCACTTTTGCCCACGATCAGCCCCAACTGGTTCGGGCCCAGCTCAAAGGAGAGATCCTTGAGAATCGGCTGGGAAACGGCTGCCGGATGGTAGGAAAGATGCTGAACCTGCAACATAAGCGCCAAGGAGGGGGATGCTGTCGTTATTTTGGCACCGGAAGATCCCCGCCCAACAGCCATCGCTTCGCTGCAATCGGCAGGTTACCCCAAAACGATGCCGATGTCTGGCAGGCAGATTGAGCTAGCCTGGAGACAGGGTTAAGTTATTGCTCTGGTCATTCGGATGGCGCAGCCTTCTTCTGCAGATTCTTCTTCGACCGGCATTCGCGCAAGCGTTGCGGAGCAGCAGGGATCCCCCCCGAGCTATACCCGCCTGGCCATGCGCAACATGGTGCGCAAAGGCAGGACCTCTCTGCTTCACTTCACCCTGACAGCGGTGGGGTTGGTGGCCCTGCTGGTGGGGTTGGCCTACCTGTTTCACTGAGTTCCACGGTTGTCAGTTGGGCGGAAAAGGTGCACTCTGGGGGTCTCTCGCTACGTTCGCTGTTCCTTTTCAGCTTTTCCCCAAGGTTAAGTGTTAGGAAAGAACAAGCAGCAGTGGATCCCCCAGCTCGAGCAGATGGCAATCCCGGCTGCTGAAACGCCAACCTCTGGCCTTTTGGATTTCGGCCTATGCAGACTTCGCCAGATCTCACCTCCGCTCGTTCTGTCATTCGCCTGCTGTTGTTTGCCAAGAGTCGAGCCGTCGTTGCTGAACTTGAGAAGCATCTGCTTCAGCACATCCAGGGGTTACCCGGCCAATACCCTGCCCAACTAAAAGTGGTGCTGCTGGAGGAGCACCCCTACCTGGCGGAGCATTACAAGTTGGTGGCGACTCCAGCTCTGGTCAAGGCCGAACCTCTGCCCGCTCAGGTCTTGGCGGGGGCCGACTTGGCAACACAGTTGGAAGTGTGGTGGCCCCGTTGGCAGGGCCAGGCGGCCTTGGCCTCCCAACAAGAAGGTGCAGGACAGGATCCCACCCCTCCCCCGACCACCGAGGCGCTGTTGCAAATGTCGGAAGAGGTGTTTTTGCTGCGGCAGGAACGGGCCCAATTGCAGGAGCAGTTGGACTTCAAAGACCGCGTTCTGGCCATGTTGGTACACGATTTGCGCAGCCCCCTGACGGCCACGGCTCTGGCGGTCGAAACCCTCCAGCAGGGGCGCGAGGGATCCCTGGACAAAGCGCTGGAGCGGCAGTTGTTCGACCACGCCCGCCAGCAACTGCGCAAGATGGACAGCATGATCACCGATATTCTCGAGTCAGCCCGGGGCGCCGCCTCGGAGCTGAGGATTCGAGCCGTAGAAACCCAGTTGCCCAGCCTGTGTCAGCCGGTGATCGAAGAGCTACAGCCGCGCATGCAAGCCAAGCGGCTGCAGTTTCAAGCGGATATTCCCGTCGATCTGCCTTCTGTTCATGTGGATCCCGACAAGATCCGCCAAGTTCTGTTCAACCTGCTGGATAACGCCATCAAGTACACCCCTGCCGAGGGATCCATCCGCCTCGATGTCCTCCATCGCACCAGCCAAAAGGTGCAGGTGACCGTCAGCGATACCGGCCCCGGGATCCCGGAAGCCGACCAGGAGAGCATCTTCTCCGATTCCGTTCGTCTGTCCCGGGATCAACAGCAGGAGGGCTATGGCATCGGCCTTTCCCTCTGCCGGCGGATTGTGCGCGCCCACTATGGCCAGATTTGGGTGGAATCTGTCCTGGGCAAAGGCAGCAGCTTTCATTTCACCTTGCCGGTATACCGGCTCTGCAAGCGCTAGCCAAAGGCCCCGGCAGGCAAGCAGATATCTGGCAACAAGGACTCCGTCTCTGCCGGGGTTGAGGCCGCAACGGTTTGATTGATGTCTGGGTCGGGTCAGGTTGGCCAATTTGTGTGTTTAACGTAAGGTGCGGAATTCCCCACCCGGGTGGGGATGGATAGCACCCTCTG
>NZ_JANSIQ010000015.1:0-9512 GCF_047502685.1 Synechococcus sp. OH20
CCAGCCTTGCCCCACCGTCCGTTTCCACAACTCAAAGTGCAAGTGGGGCCCCGTCGCCCCCACGTAGCCGATTACTGGAGCTTTTGGCCTGGGTTGGATGGTCCAAGACTGCTGGGATCCCCGACCGGCCCGCCCGCGCGGTCAGAATCCCGCTCTAGGTCGCGGAAGAGGGGCGTGCTCAAGTAGCGCTCGCCAAAACTGGGCTGGATCATCACAATTAGCTTGCCGGCGTTTTCCGGTCGCCGCCCCACCTGGATGGCTCCCGCCAAGGCAGCTCCGGTGGAAATGCCGGAGAGGATCCCCTCTTCCCTGGCCAGGCGGCGGCTGTAGATCATGCTTTCCTCATCTTCCACTGCAATTACCTCATCCAGCAGGTCGCGCCGCAGCACATCGGGCACAAATCCTGCTCCGATCCCTTCAATGCGGTGAAAGCCAGGCCGCCCGCCGCTGAGGACAGCACTGGCCTTGGGCTCAACGGCCACCAGTCGAATGGCCGGTTTTTTCCCCTTCAGAAACTCGCCCGCCCCCGTGATGGTGCCGCCGGTGCCTACCCCTGCCACCAGGATATCCACCTGGCCATCGGTATCCTCCCAAATTTCCGGGCCGGTGGTTTGGTTATGAATCTGGGGGTTGGCGGGATTGGCGAATTGGCCCAGCATGTAAGCGTTGGGGGTGCGGCGCACGATCTCTTCGGCCTTCCAGATGGCCTCCCCCATGCCGCCGGCGCTGCTGGCCAAATGCACCTCTGCCCCGTAGGCTTTCAACAGCAGTCGCCGCTCCAGGCTCATGCTCTCAGGCATAACGATGATCAGCCGGTAACCCTTGGCAGCAGCAGCCATGGCCAGGCCAATGCCGGTATTGCCAGAGGTGGGCTCCACCAAGATGGTCTTGCCGGGGGTGATCAAGCCAGCTCGTTCGGCAGCCTCGATCATGCTCACGGCGATGCGATCTTTCACCGAGGCGGCAGGGTTAAAACTCTCCAATTTCACTACAATCTCAGCCAGACACCCTTCGGATTGAGGGATCCGATTCAGCCGCACCAGGGGGGTACGACCGATGAGCTGGGTGATGTTGGCGGCGATTTTCATGGCTAACAAAAAGAGAGAAACCAATTGCGAATAGGCCTTCAGTCCAAAGCAGCCGAGGGCCTTGTGCGATGCTAACCCTTGCATGAGCTCCTTGGTGCTCCCTCTCAGGATCTCACTGCCCTTGGCCCAGGGGATCCCGGCGTTTTCCAAAGTCGGATGGCAACAAAACCCGCCCAGAAAATGATCTAGAGTGAGATCACACCGGAAGGACGAGTCCCCTATGCACCTGAGTGACATCACTCATCCCAACCAGCTTCGAGCCCTGAACCTCAGCCAGTTGCGCAGCCTAGCCCGCCAGATTCGCGAAAAGCACTTGCAAACGGCTGCCAACTCCCCAGTCGGCTGTCACCTGGGGCCGGGGCTGGGAGTGGTGGAGCTGACCCTGGCCCTTTACAAAACCCTGGATCTGGATCGCGACAAGGTGATTTGGGATGTGGGCCACCAAGCCTATGCCCACAAAATGCTCACCGGCAGGTATCACAACTTTCACACGCTGCGCCAGAAAGGGGGGATCTCTGGCTACCTCAAGCGCAGCGAGAGCCGCTTCGACCACTTCGGGGCCGGGCACGCCTCCACCAGCATCTCGGCGGCCTTGGGCATGGCCATCGCTCGGGATCGGCGGGGGGACAACTTCAAGGTGGTGGCCATCATTGGGGATGGTGCTCTGACTGGGGGCATGGCCTATGAGGCGATCAACCACGCCGGGCACCTGCCCAAGACCAACCTGATGGTGATCCTCAACGACAACGGCATGTCGATTTCTCCCAACGTGGGGGCGATCCCTCGCTATTTAAACCGCCTGCGCCTCAGCCCACCGGTGCAGTTTTTGGCCGACAGCCTAGAGGAGCAACTGAAAAATCTGCCCCTGCTGGGATCCAGCCTCAGCCCGGAAATCGACCGCCTCAAGGAGACGGTGAAGCTGGTTACTGCCGTGCAAAACAACAAGGCGGGCATCATCTTTGAGGAGCTGGGCTTTACCTACGTGGGGCCGGTGGACGGGCACAACTTGGCAGAATTGTTGGATGCCTTTGAGTTGGCCCACGGCATCTCTGGGCCGGTGCTGGTGCATGTGGCCACAGTCAAGGGCAAGGGCTACCCGCCAGCGGAAGCGGAGCAGGTGGGGTATCACGCCCAATCCCGCTTTGACCTGGCCACCGGCAAGCCCTACCCACCCAGCAAGCCCAAGCCCCCCAGCTACAGCAAGGTCTTTGGCCATGCCCTTTGCAAGCTGGCGGAGCGGGATCCCCGTATCATCGGCATTACGGCGGCCATGGACACCGGCACCGGCCTAGACAAACTCAAGGAAAAGCTGCCGGATCAGTTTATAGATGTGGGGATCGCCGAGCAGCACGCCGTCACGTTAGCTGCCGGCATGGCCTGCGAGGGGATGCGCCCGGTGGTGGCCATTTACTCCACCTTCCTGCAGCGGGCCTACGACCAGATCATCCACGATGTCTGCATCCAAAAGTTGCCGGTCTTTTTCTGCTTGGATCGAGCGGGGGTAGTGGGAGCTGACGGCCCAACCCACCAGGGCATGTACGACATTGCCTATCTGCGCTGCATCCCCGAAATGGTGCTGATGGCCCCCAAAGACGAAGCGGAGCTGCAGCGCATGGTGGTGACCGGGATCCAGTACACCCAAGGCCCCATTGCCATGCGCTACCCGCGTGGCTCCGGCGTGGGGGTGCCCCTGGCAGAGGAAGGGTGGGAGCCCATTCCTATCGGCAAAGCCGAGGTGCTGCGCAGCGGCGGCGAGGTGCTGATCCTGGCCTATGGGTCGATGGTGCATCCCAGTTTGCAGGCGGCGGAGATTTTGAAGGAACACGGTATCTCCACCACTGTGGTCAACGCCCGCTTCGCCAAGCCTCTGGATACCGAGCTGATCCTGCCCCTGGCCCAACAGAGCCGCCTGGTGGTGACAGTAGAAGAGGGCTGCCTCATGGGCGGGTTTGGCTCGGCAGTGGGGGAAGCCCTTCTGGATGCCGATATCCGGGTGCCTTTGTTGCGCCTGGGGGTGCCGGATGTGTGGGTGGAGCACGCCACTCCTGAGGAGTCCTTGGCGGATCTGGGCTTGAACAGCGTCGGCATTGCCGAGCGGATCCGGGCCAAGGTTGAGGCCCTTCAAAGGGCCTCACAGGCTCAAGCTATTCTGGGCAGCTCCTAAGCCTACTCTTTCCCAAGGCCCATCTGCCGGTTGAACTGCTCGACGGCAGCTTGCTGCAGAGCCTCGGCAACGGGGCGGCTGCGCAGGAGAACTTGCACATCCCGCAGCAGCTTCTCCCGCCACAGGTTCTCCCGCAGCACTTCTAGCCGGGCATAGCTGGGATCCAGGCGCATGGCCTTTGCCCCCAGCTCCTCGGCTCGTCCGGTTTCTCCCCGAATGTAGAGAGCGGTCGCCAAGGCCAAGTAGGGCTCTGCCACAGAGTCGTTCATCTCTATCGTGCGTTCCCAGCGCTCGATAGCAGCGTCGAGATCTCCCTGCTCGTAGTCCACCAAGCCGATGTTGTTCATGGCCGGCCAATAGGCGGGATCCAACTCCAGGGTCTTCTCATATTCCCGCCGGGCGGGATCCCACTGATCCAGCATTAGGTAAGCATTGCCCAGTTGGAAGCGGGCGTTGGGGTTATCCGGTTGCAGGGCCACAGCCCGTTCCAAAGCCTCGGCGGCGGCAAAGTAGCTGCCCTGCCGCAAGTAAGCCGCTCCCAGCGAGTAGAGAATATCGGCGTCGTCAGGAGCCAGGGCGCGGGCCTTCTGCAGCGCTTGCACCGCCTGGGCGTAGTCTCCCCGCTCCAGGTGGACGTTGCCCAAAACATAGAGCAGCTCGGAGGAGTTGGGCACCATGGCCACCGCCAGTTGCAAGCGGCGCAGCGCCTCTTCTGTCTGGCCAAACTGGGCCAGCCGCAGCGAGTCAGTGGCCAGTTGCAGGGCCTGGGCCCGCATCAACTCCCCATTGGGCAGGGGAAGGTGCAGCAATACTTGGGCTCGAGCGGGATCCCCTCTCCCTACCCCCAACACCATGGCAAAGCCCAGCGGCAAGGTTAGCAAAAACCGGACAGGTAGCCGGAATACCAGTGGCGGCATGACACCCACGCAAAAACAGGTCATGCCCATGTTAGCTGCAGCAACCGGGGATCCTTCCTGCCAGGGCTGGTTCCAACCAGATGCATGTCTGCGCCGGCGGCGCGGAGCACCATCTCTAACTCCCCTCTCCCTTTGGGAGAGGGGCCGGGGGTGAGGGCCGTCCCTTTGGGAGAGGGGGCGGGGGTGAGGGCAGCGATTCAAACAAACTAGAGACGTCGCCACCGCCGCCCCGACTGGGCCAGCAAGTCTTCGGCGGCCTTGGGCCCCCAGGTGCCGGCCTCATAGGTGTACAGCGGCGGTGCGGCACTACCGCCATTGCCTTCGGGCTGGGCTTCCCAGGCCGACAACACCGGCGTCACCACCCGCCAGGCGGCTTCCACCTCGTCGGCGCGGGTAAATAGGGTGGGATCCCCCAGCAGGCAGTCCAACAGCAGGCGCTCGTAGGCATCCGGGGTGCTCGACCCAAAGGCAGTTCCATAGCGAAAATCCATTTCCACCGAGCGGGTGCGGATCTCTGGCCCCGGCATCTTGGCCTCAAAGCGCAGGGAGATGCCCTCGTTGGGCTGGATGCGCAGCACCAGGATGTTGGGGCTCACCTCCCGGGCTGCCGAAGGAAAAAGAGAGAGCGGCACCTGCTTAAAGTAGATGGCCACCTCGGAGATCTTCTTGGCCAAGCGTTTGCCGGTGCGCAGGTAAAAGGGCACTCCCTGCCACCGCCAAGTGTCGCATTCCAATTTCAGGGCCACGTAAGTGGGGGTTTGCGAGTTGGGGTTGACATTGGGCTCTTGGCGATAGCCTGGCACCGGCTTGCCGGCAATCCAGCCGGGGCCGTACTGGGCTCGCACCGCTGCCGCGGCTACATTGCGCAGATCCGCCAGGCGGGTAGCCTGCAGCACCTTGGTCTTTTCGTTGCGTACCCCGTCGCCGCGTAATGAGACAGGTGGCTCCATAGCAGTGAGGCAGTAGATCTGCATCAGGTGGTTCTGCACCATGTCCCGCAGAGCACCGGCAGCATCGTAGTAGCCAGCCCGATCCTCCACCCCCACCGTTTCCGCCACAGTAATCTGCACATGGTCGATGTAGTTGCGGTTCCAGAGGGGCTCAAAGATGGCGTTGGCAAAGCGGAAGACCAGCAGGTTTTGCACCGTCTCCTTGCCCAGGTAGTGGTCGATGCGGTAGACCTGCTCTTCCTGGCAAATCCGCTGCACGATGCGGTTCAGCTCCTGGGCCGAGGTGAGGTCGTGGCCAAAGGGCTTTTCAATCACCACCCGCGTTTTGGCCGGGTCAGCCAACATCCCGGCTGCCCCCAACTGTTGGATGGCCTGGGCGTAGAAGTCCGGCGCCACCGCCAGGTAAAACACCCGGTTGCCGCGGGTGCCCCGCTCCTCATCCAGTTGGCTGAGGAATTGCTTGAGACGCAGGTAGCCCTCGGCATCGCCAAGATCAAGGCGACAGTAGAACAGGCGGCGGGCAAAGTCTTGCCAGAGGGCTTCTGGCCCCAGATCTTGGGGGGCAAATTCTTCCAGGGCCGCCCGCATTTTGTCGCGATAGATCTCGTGGCTCCAGTCGCGCCGGGCCACTCCCACCAAGGTAAACTCCGGCGGCAGCCGTCGCTGCACAAACAGCCGGTAGTAGGCCGGGATCAGCTTGCGGGCCGCCAGATCCCCGGAAGCGCCAAACTGTACCAGGATACAGGGATCCGGAACGCGCTCTTGGTTGAGGCCAACGCGCAGGGGGTTTTCAGCCAGGGTCACCATAGAGTCAGCTCGGCTTGCGTGGGCGGGGTTCAGCGAAGGCAGCGCAACACTTCTTCCACATTCTCGCGGCTGCCGATAATCAAAGGCACCCGTTGGTGCAGGGATTGGGGCACGATGTCCAGGATGGCCTCGCTGCCGGTGGTGGCTACGCCCCCCGCCTGCTCAACTAAAAACGCCAGCGGGTTGGCCTCGTACATCAGCCGCAGCTTGCCCTCTGGTTTTTTCTGGGTGCCCGGATAGAGGTACACCCCGCCCTGGAGAAGGATGCGGTGAAAATCCGCCACCAGAGCGCCGCTGTAGCGGGAGGTGTAGCCATCGTGGCGGTGGACGTAGCGGACATAGTTCTGGATCCCTTCGCTCCACTGGCAGAAGTAGCCCTCGTTAAGGCTGTAGACGGAGCCGCGTTCGGGAATGCGAATATCGCTCTTGGAGAGGATGAACTCGCCCAAGCTGGGATCCAACGTAAAACTGTGTACCCCCTTGCCGACGGAATAGACCAGTTGGGTGCTGGGGCCGTAGAGGATGTAGCCGGCGGCCAGTTGGCGACGGCCCGGCTGCAGGAGATCTTGGTTGTCTGCTTCCGGACGATCCTCAAGGGGGTGCAGAACGGAGAAGATAGAGCCGACGCTGAGGTTGGCGTCAATGTTGGAAGATCCATCCAAGGGATCGATCACCAGGGCCAAGCGGCTGAGGGAGCAGTTTTCCGGCAGGCGGGCCGGCGTTTTCATCTCTTCTGACACCAGCCGACACACCAGGCCCGTCTGCTCCAAGGCGCGGATGAAGGCCCGGTTGGCATAGTCGTCCATCTGTTGCTGTTCTTCCCCTTGGACATTGACGCTGCCGGTCACCCCCAGCGTCCCCTCGATCAGCCCTGCCTGGCTGAGGCGACGGGCAATCATCTTGCCGGCCAGGGCAATGCGGTTCATCAGGGCGCTGAAGTCCTGGGCCTCGGCAGTAAAGCTGCCAAACTGCTGCAAGACATGGCGGGAGAGGGTGAGCACATCCCGCGCCATCTCCCGTTCGGCGCTGCTGGGCACGGCGGCTGGGGAGGGAGGAGAGCTGAGAATCATATGCGGCTTCACTGACACCTAAGAGGAAACGCCGGAACAAGAGATCCCTAGCTTCTGTATCTCGAACCGGCGGGCAAGGACTGCGTCCCACTGACGCGATTGGAATTTGGGATCCCCTTTACTAGGTAGGCTGGCCGATTCTCGGCGCAGGTGCCGAGAACTTACAGAGTTGCTTCAGATTCGGTCGGATCCCTCTTGCCAGGAGGGTTACAGTGGCCCCTGGGAAAAGCGGTAGGATGAGTTCTACCCATTCTTTTCCCGGCTCACTTTTCTCGGTTTCTTCTTGCCAATGATGATGCGCAGCCAAGTGGTCACCCAGGGGGTGCAGCGCTCCCCCAACCGCGCCATGCTTAGAGCAGTGGGCTTTCGCGATGAGGACTTCGGCAAGCCCATCGTCGGCATCGCCAACGCCCACAGCACCATTACCCCCTGCAACATCGGCATCCAAGCCCTGGCCGAGCGAGCCGAAGCCGCCCTGCGGGAGGCCGGCTGCATGCCTCAGATCTTCGGCACCATTACCATCAGCGACGGCATTTCCATGGGCACCGAGGGCATGAAGTACTCCCTCGTGTCGCGGGAGGTGATTGCCGATTCCATCGAGACGGTGGTCAACGGCCAGAGTATGGATGGTCTCTTGGCCATCGGTGGCTGCGACAAAAACATGCCGGGGGCGATGATTGCCATGGCCCGCCTCAACGTGCCTTCCATCTTTGTCTATGGTGGCACCATCAAGCCGGGGCATTACAATGGCCGTGACCTCACCATTGTCAGCGCCTTTGAAGCGGTAGGGGAGTACAGCGCCGGTCGCATCTCCGAGGAAGAGCTGCTGGCGGTGGAGCGCCACGCCTGCCCCGGTGCCGGATCCTGTGGCGGCATGTACACCGCCAACACCATGTCCAGCGCCTTTGAGGCCATGGGCATGAGCCTGCCCTATTCCTCTACCATGGCGGCAGAGGACGAAGAAAAAGCCGAAAGCGCTGCCCAATCGGCCAAGGTCTTGGCCGAGGCCATCAAGGCCAACATTCGGCCCCGTGACATCATCACTCGCCAGAGCATTGAGAACGCCATCTCCGTCATCATGGCCGTAGGGGGATCCACCAACGCCGTGCTCCACTTTCTGGCCATTGCCCACGCCGCGGAGGTGCCCCTGACGTTGGATGACTTTGAGACCATCCGCGCCCGCGTGCCTGTTCTCTGTGACCTCAAGCCTTCGGGCCGCTTTGTTGCCACCGATCTGCACCGGGCTGGTGGGATCCCGCAAGTGATGAAGATCCTGCTCAACCACGGCCTGCTGCACGGGGACTGCCTCACCATCTCTGGCCAGACGATTGCCGAAGTCCTGCGGGATGTGCCGGACGAGCCCAGCCCTGACCAAGAGGTCATCCGCCCCTGGCACAGCCCCCTCTACCCCCAAGGGCACCTGGCCATTCTCAAAGGCAACCTGGCCACAGAAGGGTCGGTGGCCAAGATCAGCGGCGTCAAGACTCCCAAGATCACGGGGCCGGCACGGGTCTTTGACTCCGAAGAGTCTTGTTTGCAGGCCATCCTCTCCGGCCAGATTCGGGCGGGAGACGTGGTGGTGATCCGCTACGAGGGCCCCAAGGGTGGCCCCGGCATGCGGGAGATGCTCTCGCCCACGTCCGCCATCATCGGCGCTGGCTTGGGAGATAGCGTGGGCCTGATCACCGATGGCCGCTTCTCCGGCGGCACCTACGGCATGGTGGTGGGCCATGTGGCTCCCGAAGCCTATGTGGGGGGCACGATTGCCCTGGTGGAAGAAGGAGATCTGATCACCATCGATGCGCCGGCTCGCCTGTTGCACCTGCATGTCAGCGAAGAGGAGCTGGCCCGCCGCCGCGCCCGCTGGTCTCCGCCTGAGCCCCGCTACAAACGGGGCACCCTGGCCAAGTACGCCAAGCTGGTCTCCAGCAGCAGCCTGGGGGCGGTGACCGATTTGAACTTGTGGGATTAGATCCCTCACCCCCAACCCCTCTCCCACTGGGAGAGGGGAGTTAGAGAACGTCTCGTATCTCGACCGGGTGACGTGCCACCTTCCACCGCCAGCGACCGAACGCGCCATGGGCATTGACGGCTTGCGTCCACTCGTCCAGATAGCGCTGCTTCACCGGTTCTAGTTCGGTGTTCTCCTGCCGCACCGCCTCGCAGACATGTTGCACAACTCGTAACATGCTGAGGGTGATGATCAGGCGGCAGCGCAGTTCATCCCGATAAAAAAGAGGTGGGGAGATCAAGATGTGGTCAGAGCGAATAAACTACCCCACCGCATAGGCGGGTGGGGTTTTAGCGCTACGCGCCGCTGATGCGAGTGGAGATGCAGTGGTTTACCCAAACTTGAAAGCGTCTCTCCCTGCCAGACAGCCGTTGCAACAGCTCCCGGCATCGACGCCGAGAACTGCGTGTGCCCTGACTGGCCTTGCGTTGCAGAACCGCTCTCAAGCGGGAGTACAGCCTGTTAAGTAATCAAGGGGTACAGTAGCAACACTTAGCAAACCAAC
>NZ_JANSIQ010000016.1:0-14970 GCF_047502685.1 Synechococcus sp. OH20
GGTGCTATCCATCCCCACCGTATAGACGGTGGGGAATTCCGCACCTTACGTTAAGCCACAAGATCACCCCGACCTAGGGCAAGATGGAGCGGCGCTCCGTCACGCGGTCGCTCTGCTGCTGGCGATCCGGGCTGACGGCCCAAGCCTCGAAGATCAGCTCGGGGACGCCAGGAGGGATCGTCAGGCGGGTGAGGGCTTGCCACTGCCCTTGGTCGTCGCGGGAGAAGTCCAGCAACCAACGGGGCCCATCCACCAAAGAGCGGGTGCGGCCATGCTTCACCCAAAACTTGATCCAAAAAGGAGCTTGATGGGGCGATCCGGCAGGGTCGGCCATGGGGGGCAAGCGCAACACCACATCGAAGTTGTCTCCGGCTCGGAGTTGCTCCGGCACCACCAGTTGAGGAGTGGGACAAAGCGAGTTTGAGGACTCCGTTCCGCTTACGCGACCAGAGCCCTCCGGGATCCCAGCCCGTGCCTGCGTTGGCAGGACGGACTCTAGGCAGGGTGGCTCAGCTTGGGCAGGTGAGGGAGGCAACTCTGCCGTCTCCGCTGGGGACTCCGTCCAAGGGTCGCGAACAGACAGAGGTTGAGCAGATTGCAGGGGATCGTCCTCGGGAGAGGGGGTCTCGCGCTCCCGTCGCAGGGTGGAGTCTTCTTCTGGGGCGCTGTGCTGCCAGATGCGCAACAACTTTTGCAGGGTGCGTTCCGGAGACAGCAAGGTTGGCGTCGGGGCGGGACTGCTGCTTGCAGCTTGGGGGGAGGCTTCCCGCAACTGTGGGATCCCCGAAGAGGAGGCAGGCAGCTCTCCACCTTGGCTTCGGCAGCGGATGGAAAAAGGAATGGTCAAGGGTTGCCGGTTGGGATCCCCCCACGAGGAAGGGGTGAGGCGCAGTTCTCCCTGCAAAGGCTGGAGCCAAGCGTGGCTCGGCAGAGTGATGGGGATGCTGAACACCGCCGTCCGAGCTTCTGCCGGAAATTGGATCAGCCGTTGCCCTTGGAAAATTGGGTTCTCTCCCCCTTCTTGCCAAACCCGTACCCGTAGCTCGCCGCTGCAGCCGATCCGCCCCGTCAACACCAGCACCTCATCGGGGGATCCCTCCAATTCGCTGTGCATCAGGGAAAACAGCTCTGGTGGGACGGCAGCCGCTTTGGTCTGGGCAGAGGGTTCGGGCCCCGTTGGCTGGGCCGCCAAAGGTGCTGCGGGTTCCGGCTGAGCCGAGACGGGCACAACCTGGAAACGCAGGCAGTTGTTCAGCTCTGTCTCACCGAACAGCTCGGCGATCAAATCGGCATCGCGACAGTGCAATTCCCAAAAGCCAGGGGTGAGGTGGGTGGCCGGCAAAATGATGCCGATCCCTTCCTCGTTGGTGCGCACTGAACGGGTTTGGATTTGCGCAGGAGTGGCAGCAGTGGATCCTGGATTCTGTCGGACTTCCACCGTAATGGTGAAGTGGGGCTGGGGGGAACGGGCAACGATGGTGTAGGTGTCCTCTTCTAGAACGGCCCCCTCGGCTGGTACCGGCTGCCACTCTTCTTGGCCGTTGCGCCGCACCCAAAAACTCAACATCGCTCATCACCTCTGGGACGCCAAATACTTCACCAGGTCAGCTTGCAAGAGGGTTTGCTGCTGCCCCGTGGGCAAGTGCTTGAGCTGCACTTCTCCGGCCCCAGCTTCTGCATCTCCCAGCACAACAGCCCAAGTGGCGCCGCCGCGGCTGGCCCGTTTGAACTGCTTGCTGAAGGCGCTGCCGCTGAGATCCAGCTCGGTGCAAAAACCGGCCTGGCGCAGGGCTTGGGCAATTTGAAGGGATTGAGCCTCGGCTTTGGCTCCGCGGGAGATCACGTAGATGTCCAGCGGCCTTACCACCCCCTCTGGCTGCTTCTTCTGCAGCAGCAACACCAGCCGCTCCAGGCCGATGGCCCAGCCCACCGCCGGGGTCGGCGGCCCGCCCAGCTCTTCCACCAGGCCGTCGTAGCGCCCGCCCCCGCAGACGGTGCTCTGGGATCCCAGCTCCGGCGAGATGATCTCAAAGGCGGTGTGGGTGTAGTAGTCCAAGCCGCGCACCAGGTAGGGATCCAGCTCAAAGGGGATGTCTAGGGCTTGGAGATGGGCCTGCACTTGCTCAAAGAAGGCCCGCGAGTCGGCGCTGAGGTAATCCGGCAGCTTGGGGGCCCTCTCGGCAATGGCACGGGTGCGGGGATCCTTGCTATCCAGGATGCGCAGCGGGTTGCGGCCAAGGCGCTCCTGCGAGTCGGGATCCAGCTCCTCCTTCAGGGGGGTGAGGTAGTCCACCAAGGCTTGGCGGTAGGCCCGCCGATCCTGCGGATCCCCAAGGGAGTTGAGCCGCAAGGTGAGGTTCTCCGCCCCCACCGCCCGCAGCAGATCCCAGGCCAAGGCGATGACCTCGGCATCGGCGCGGGGATCGCGGCTGCCCAGCAGCTCCACCCCCAACTGGTGGAACTGACGCTGCCGCCCTGCCTGGGGACGCTCGTAGCGAAACATGGGCCCACAGTACCAGAGGCGCTGCACATCGCCCGCCACCTGCAACCCGTGCTGGATGTAGGCCCGCACCACGCCGGCGGTGTTTTCGGGGCGCAGGCTCACCTCCTGCTCGCCGCGGGTGCTAAAGGAAAACATCTCCTTGCCCACCACGTCGGTGGCGCTGCCAATGCTACGGGCAAAGAGTTCCGTCAGCTCCAGAATCGGGGTGCGGATCTCCTGGTAGTTGGCCCGCCCCAAGATCTCGCGGGCGCTGGCCTCCACGCGCTGCCACAGCCTCACCTCCGGCGGCAGGATATCGCGGGTGCCCCGCACCGCCTGGATCATCTCCATGCCTGCTCTCCCTTTTTGGAGCCGCGCCAATGGCGATTGTTGTTATCCATCCATCAATTATCGACGACAGCGCTCCGCACTGCTAACAAGACAGGCTAAGCTCGCCCAGAGCGAGGATGCCGTTCGAGGAGCGGAAGCAGATCCCAGCCCAGGTAGGGGGTAGCAATTTGGCTGGCGGCAACAACAGCGGCGGTGGTGGCCCGCAAAATGGTGGGGCCGAGAGAGACCGGTACTCCCCCATGTTCCTCGGCCTGCCGACGTTCGGCAACTGTCCAGCCCCCCTCTGGGCCGATGGCCATAGCCAGGACGAGCTCCTTCTGCGGCATCCCCAGCTTCGGCAGGGCTTGCACCAGCAGGGGGACGTTCTCTCGAGCGACGGCTATACCCCACCAGTCGGCCCTGAGCTCGGCCAGCCAACTTGTCCAAGGGGTCGGGGGATCAACCTGGGGCCAGCGCAGCCGCTCACATTGTTCGGCGGCCTCCTGCACAATTTTCTGCCAGCGTTCCCGCCGGCCAGATCCCGGCTCCACCACGGTGCGCTCCGTCAGCAGAGGAGTAATGCGTGCTGCCCCCAGCTCGGTGACCTGGCGAAACACCTCATCAAACCCCGGCCCCTTGACCACCGCCAAGCCCAGATGCAGGTAAACGGGCAACTCCCGCGGCAGCGTCTCCACCTCGCCCGCAATTTGGGATCCCTGCGGCTGCCAATGGGCCAGCCACAGCTTGCCGGAGCCATCCAACACCAAGAACGGATCCCCCGGCTTGAGGCGGCGCACCCGCTGTAGGTAGTGCCGCTGCGGGCTGGTCAAATGCAGCCCACCCGCGGGATCCCGCTGCGCCGGGTCGATGGCCAGGCGGGGCAGGGAACTCAGGTCGTGCGTGCGTTCAGACAGCACCACTCCCCCCGTCGCCAGAGGGCTGCCACCACCCATTCATTGGCCTCCAACATCTCCGCCACCAACTTGGCCTGCTCGATGAGGATACCGCTGAGGATCAGCCATCCCCCCTTTTTCACCACCAGGCCAAACTCCGGGATCATATCCAAGATCACGTCCGTCAAGATGTTGCACACCAGCCCGTCCACCACCTCGGGAATATGCTCCAGGCTGCCTTGAGCCACCACAATGCGATCCGTCAGGCCGTTGAGATCCCGGTTCTGGAGCGTGGCCTGCACCGCCAGCGGGTCGATGTCCACCGCAAACACCCGCTTTGCCCCCAAAAGAGCCGCCGCCACCGACAAAATGCCCGAGCCACAGCCTACATCGGCCACCGTCACCGCCAGGGGATCCCCGCTCTCCAGGCGCATCTCCAAAGACTCCAGACAGAGCTGGGTGGTGGGGTGCGTGCCCGTGCCAAAGGCCATGCCCGGATCCAGCCGCAACAAGAGACGACCGGGGTGGGGGGGTGGATCCAGCCAGGCCGGACAGATGAGCAGCTTGTCCCCGACCGGTTCGGGCTGCCAGTGCTGCTTCCAACTGTTGCTCCAATCCTCTGCCTCTATGCGTTCCCAGCGCAGTTTGGGAAGGGGCTGGCCGGCAACAAGGGCGTCTTGCCGCAGGCGCAGCGCCAGAGCCGCCAAATCCAGAAGCGTGGCGCGGAACCAGGGCAAATAGGCGTGAATGCTGATTCGATCTTCGCCGTAGGCCTGGCTGGCCATGCCCTGACAGCCAAAGCTCTCCAGCCGCCAAAAGATCTGATCCTCCTGGGCAGGGGCAGCAATGATGTTGAGATCCCACCAGGCCCCAGCCGGATCCGGCCCTTGGGCAGGCGAGAGCGGGCTGAGGTTGGCAACGGTCGTGCTCACTAGGGATCCCTTCAACAAACCTAAGGAAAACCGAAATGTTGGCTAACAGAATAGTGATCCAAGTCGCCAGCAGGCTAGCACTTAATACAGCACTCTACATCAGAAATTGGAGCCCTCCCCTCAATTCATCGTTTAGGCTTTAAGAGCCTGCCCCATTGTTCCTGGTTAATCTGGGATTTGAAGGCGCACGCTGTTGGCTCAGCAGCGACGCAGGGATCAACTCCCCCCAATTGGGGGATGGCCCTCAGCGGTTCCTTGGATGTCCAGCTCAGCCTTATGAGATAGATTAAATCAAAAAGTATTGAACAAGAATTGGGTACAGCGTTGACGTTCACTTCGAGCCCCAGTGATTTTACGGATAGATGGGGTTGGGTTAGGGCGTGTTGAGGAACGATGGAGAAGGAGCAATGCAGGTGGCAAGGCCGATGTCAACCGAGCAGTCAGCGCAGCAGCCGAAGGTGGCTCCTCTTGCCAGAGGGGAAAGGGCTGCCCATGAGGATCCCCAGCCGCTCAAAGTCAGCACTCACAAGGACTCCGTCCCGCTGACGCGAACGGCTCTCATGCAGCGCTTCAACCAGAGCTTTCCGCCTTTTTATAGCCAGTTTGTCAGCAGCGAGGTGCAGGCCCAAAATCTGCGCTTGGCCTATGCCCTCTACCAAACCCGCAAGGCCGTGGTACAGATGCAGGACGAGCGCGGCAAGACGGTGGTTTGTCTGGCCTATCGCAACCGACCTTCTCTGCTCAGCGACCTGTTTGGGGTGCTCACGGCATTCAATCTCTCGGTACACGGCATCCATCTCTACGGGCAGATCTACGCACCCCACTTGGTTTTTATTCGGGTCACTGTCTCCCGCGATGGCCACAGCCTTTCTGCCCAAACCAAGCTCAACCTAGAACGGGCTATTCACGAGTGCTTGGCAGGAGTGTTTCCCGTTCATGAAACCTTGGCGCTGGAGTTTGATCTCAAGGCCGGCTTGAAAGACACCCAGGTTTCTTTTTATTTTGACCCGGTGTTTCATCTGCCCACGCTGTTGGTGGATGTGGACAACCAGCCGGGCGTGTTTTACCGGGTGATGACCGCTCTGGCGCAGGAGGATTTGACTGTGGTTAACCTCAATCTGATGCTCCGCCGCAAGCAGACGCGCTTCATTTTCTACTTGCTGGGGCCGGATGCAACTCCAACCATGCCAGAGTTCCTAGGGCAAAAATTGGCGTTGAGCATCCGGCAGCGGCTGCAAGGGGATCCCGTCTAGATAAGGACTCCGTTCGAGTAGCGCGAACGGCACTAGATGGGCATAGGACTGGGGGGCAAGTCAAAAAGGACGGTGCTCATGTAGCGCTCGGCCCAGGCGGGGCCAAAAGCTTTTTCTAGAACGCGGCGGGTGCGGTCGTTTTGCTGTTGCTGGCTGCAGTAGCGCTGCTGCCCTTGGTAGTGGGCCAGGATCTGTGCGGGATCCGTCTGCGGGGGGAGCTGTTGCGCCAGCCGGCAGTGGATTTCCAGATAACGGCAGGCGAAATCCAAAAAGCGGTCGGCTTCCGCCTCATCGCCGGGCCGGATAAACAGACAGTAAGGGGAAAAAATCGTCCCCCACGGCGGCAACTGGCGCCGGTTTTGGAAAGGGGCGAGATGAGCTCCCAAAGCTTCCAGCTCTTGGACATAGGGATCCGGCAAAGTGGGGGTGACCGGCGAGAGATCGACGATGGCGGCGCTCACCTGGCCGCGGCCGGCCACAATATCACAGCCAAACAGCGGCAGCGGGTACTGCGGCTGCGGAAACATGACGCAGTGGAGAATATCCAGGCTTTGCCCGGCCTGGGCCAGCTCCAGGTGCAGCTTGCGAAAGGGATCCCCTTGGTAGCAGCGGTTTTCGATCTGCAATTTCTCCCCCTCTAGGCGGCCCTCCACATAGCCCAGATCCTCCGGCAGGGCATAGGGAGCCAAGGTGAGGTGGGATCCCCAGATCTCTAGGATCGCCTCGCAGAGACGCCGGATAAGGGGGTGCAGTTGGGTTTGCAGAGCAGGGGCGGTGAACATGGGAGCCAAGAAGACTGGTTAAGCGACAAGTCCTCGGAAGCCCCGCCGGGCCAATCCCCAAAGGTGCCTTCCTGAAACCCAGGTTTCAGTAAGCTGAGGTGGGACTTAACAAAGCAAGGGATCCCAGCCAGTCCAGGGCTGCCGGGGGCTTTGGCGGAGGTTGAGAGGGCCGGGTGCTGACCCTACCAGGCGTTGGCAGCGTTGAGCGCCATTGGATTGCTCGAAGACGGAAGGGGTGGGATTCGAACCCACGGTGACCTTGCAGTCACAACGCTTTTCGAGAGCGTCACAATCAACCACTCTGTCACCCTTCCAGTCTGCATAGGGCTTTACCATCTTAGCGGCAAACCGGCTATCCTGCTCAAATCCCCCGCAGGATGCAGTTGATGGGAAAGTGCTCCGCACCGGCGGAGCCCAGATGAGATCATGAGGATATGGTTGCTCTATCCATTCACCACTTTCGCCAGGCCAAACAGGCGGGCCAACCCTTGGTGGCCCTTACGGCTGCCGACTACGCCACGGCGCGGATTTTGGATCAGGCCGGCATCGACTTGATCTTGGTGGGCGACAGCCTGGCCATGACCAACTTGGGGTATACCAGCACTCTGCCCTTGACCCTGGAACAGATGATCCACCACGCCCAGGCGGTGCGTCGCGGGGTGGAACGGGCCTTTTTGGTGGCCGACTTGCCCTTTTTGACCTATCAAGTCCACAAAGAACAAGCTCTCCTCTCGGCAGGGCGGCTGATGAAGGAGGCAGGGGTAAACGGGGTCAAGCTGGAGGGGGGCTACCCCGACATGGTGGAAACGGTGGCCTTTCTCGTACAGCGAGGGATCCCAGTTTTGGGCCATATCGGCCTCACCCCGCAGGCCAAACATCAACTGGGGGGCTATCGCCAGCAGGGCAAAACCACTCCAGAGGCTGAGCGCCTGCGGCAGGAAGCCCTCAGCCTGGAGCAAGCCGGAGCCTTTGCCCTGGTTCTGGAACACATGCCGGCGGAATTGGCTGCCCAAATCTCGGCCCAGGTGGGGATCCCGACCCTGGGTATTGGGGCCGGGCCAGCCTGCGACGGCCAGATTCTGGTCACCCACGACCTGCTGGGGCTGAGCGAGCGGATCCCACCTTTTGCCAAGGCTTATGCCAACTTGAGGCAGGCGATCCAAGAAGCAGTGGAAGCGTTCGCCGAGGATGTCCACAACAAAGCGTTTCCCCCCCCTTGAAGAGATCCCCTGCAAACTTGGGGCGGCCGCTGGCAGCCTCTGTCAGGGATCCCTCACCAGCACCGTCCCGCTCACCACAGCACTTTGCCCCAACCGGTCGAAGACCCGCAAACTGAGCAGGTAGGAGCCGGGCGTCAAGCTCAGGGGGGGGCGAATGCGGAAGCGGGTTGTACAGGACACCTCTCCAGACACACAATTGACTTGGGCTGCCGATAGCGTCTGAACCTCGATCCCCGACCAGGACACCTGAAACGCCAGCTCCGCCGGGATCCGACCCGGCACCGACACGGAAACCCCCAGCTCCAAAAAACCGCCCCGGCTGACTACAGACGGAATGTCGCTGCTGGTAATCAGAGGTGGCAGAGGAGTGTTGGCGGTGATCGCGTCGGCACCGCAACTAGCCAGGGTTGTCCCCAGCAAACCCAGCAGCAGTAGCCAAGGTTTGGATCCCAGCTTCATCACAAAGTTCAGCCCGAAAACTCATCTCCCCAGTATAGAAGCGGCGGCAACAGGCTTAGCGTCAGTTTTGGAAAAAGCTAAAAATTTACGCCACATATAGTGCCAAGCTGGATTTTCGCCCAGGCCATCTGCTACAGTAAGGCCCATAACCTGTCGAGCAGTGGTCATGGAAGGGGAAGAGGAGCTAAAGGCTTTGCGGGCGCGGGTGCGCAGCCTGGAGCGATCCCTGGCAGAATCGGAGGCGCTGTCGTTGCAGCAGATTGAGTGTACCCATCGCTTGGAACGTCAACTGCTGGAAGCGCAGGCCCAGATTCAAGAGCGGGATCAAGCTTTGCAGGCGTGTCAAGAAGAGCGAGAGCGGCTGGCACAACGTCCTACCCTAGAGGCTTTTCAACTGCAGCAACAGCACATCGAAGAACTGCAGAATCTCCTGTGGGAAATGGAGCGCCGTCCAACGCTGGAGCACTACCACATTCTGCAGCAGCAGTTGCAAACCAGCCAGACGGAAATCGAAACCCTCAAGACAGAATTGCAGCGGCGCGTCGATCCGGCCCGCTTTTACCAACTGCAGCAGGAGCTCCTGGAGCTGAAACAGCAGGCCGGCCAATTGGCGGAATACGCCGTCAAGTTGCCGCAGGTGCAGCTTTTACAAGCCCAATTGCAGCTCCGTGTACAAGAGCTGGAAGAGGAAAAGGCGCAGTTGCAGGCGCAAATCCAGGAGCTGGCCGGTCGGCCTTCTGCCCAGGAATTGGAAACCCTGCGGACGGAGCTGGAAGCTGCCCACCGCCAGGCCGAAGCGGAGTGGCAACGTCTGCAAACCCATCTGGAGGGCGAAAAAGCCCACCTCGAGGCCGAGCTGGCCACGGCCCGGCAGCAGATTTGCCAGTTGGAGGAACGCCCTACCCCGGAGCAGTGGGCGCGCCTGCAAGCGGAGCTGGAGCACCTGCGCCAACAAGCCTCTTTTGCCAAAGCGGAGCGGGCCACTCTCCTGGAAGAGTTACAGCAGAGCCAGCAGCGGCAGGCGGAGCAGGCCCAGCAAATTGCCAGGCTGGAAGCAGAACTCCAGGCCTTGCGCCAAGAGCCACCCTCGGCAGCAGCCGCGGTGGATCCCAGCGGCGAGGTGGAGCCTCTGCAGGCCCAGCGGATCCTAACCCTAGAAGAGCAGGTGCGGGCTCTCACCCGTGAGCTCGACGCCCTGCGGGCCGAGCGGGATCAGCTTATGCAAGAGCTGGACCAGCGACCCACTCGAGAAACCCTGGAGGAACTCCGGCGAGGGCGGGAACTGGCCGAGGCCCACCATCTGGTCAGCCAAAAACAGATCGAGAAGTTGCAGCAGCAGGTGATGGCTTTGAAAACCGAGTGTGTGCAGGCCCACGCCTACGCGCAAACTCAGGAAAAAGAGGTGGCCCTATTGCTGCAGCGTAACCAGGAGCTGGAGGAGCAACTGGCCGCCCTGCGGCAGTCGGCTCCCTCTCAACCTGCGGCTGTCGAGGCCAGGTCTGGCCGTCCGGTTGGTGCTGCGCACCGCTGGCCCGACCAGGAACGGGCGCCTGAGCAGCCTGCTCCCTCCCCAACCACCGTCCGCCCCACAACTGGGAGAACGCCCGCCGGCGGGATCCCGACTCTGACCCTCGAGGAACGGCAGGATCGGGCGGAAAAGCTCCTAAGACGCTCCGCCTTGGCCTCTGCACGGGCCGGGGGAGAAGGGGGTAGTCGCAGCCGCATCGAGTTGCCGGCTTTTGTGCAGCGGCGGCTCTACTGAGCGCTCCATTCTCGGGGATGCAGCGGCTCTCCCGCCTGAAAACGGGGCCAGGCCCAGCGCAGCAGGGATCCCAGTTGGGCATGGAATCGCTGCGGGGCAAATTGCAGGGCGTGGGCGCGAATCTGTTGCGGATCCCATTCCCGACGATCTGCCTGGCGCAGCCCTTCCACCAACGCTTCCACGCTAGCCTCGGGAACGAGGATCCCAGTTTGGCCGTGGACGACGGTCTCGCGGGTGCCGCCTCGGTCGAGAGCGACCACGGGGCGGCCACAGGCTTGTGCCTCCACCGGCACCAGGCCAAAATCTTCCTCCCACGGGAACAGCAGCACCCGGCAGTGGGCCAGCAGCTCCTGCAGACGGTCTTGGGGCTGGTGGGGTAAAAACTCGACTCGTGGCCCTGCCAGTTGCTGAAGTCGCGGCAGCTCCGGCCCTTCCCCCACGATCAGCAGGCGGCGGCCCAGCCGTTCACAGGCCGCAATGGCCAGATCCACCCGTTTGTAGGGCACCAACCGCCCCGCCACCAGGTCGTAGTCGGCTCTGGGATCCGCCACCGGCTCGAACCCCTGCAGCGGCACCGGCGGATAGATAACGACCGCCTCGCGGCGGTAGAGCTTGGCGATGCGGCGGCGGATGTGCTGCGAGTTGGCGATCAACAGATCTGGCCGTTGGGCCGCCACAAAATCCCACTGGCGCAAGCGGTGCAAAAGCCATTGGCTGATCGCATAAGTAGGACGTAGGGCCCGCATCCCCGCCCGTTCCAGGTAGAGTTCCCGGTTTTCCCAGAGATAGCGGGTGGGGCTGTGGATGTAGCTCAGGTGCAGCGTTGAGGCCCCTGTCAGGATCCCTTTGGCAAAGGCATGGCTGCTGGAGATCACACAGTCATAGGCGGAGAAATCGAAGCTCTCGTAGGCCAAGGGCATCCAGGGCAGCAGATACTTGAGGCGACCATGGTAGTTGCGGCGCAGCACCCCCAGCCACCTGGCCCAGCCCTGCAGAAAAGAAGTGTGAATCGACAGCTTCTGCCAAGTCGGCGGCAAAGTGTGAGCCGAAAAAAGGCTGACGTACAGAGGTGCCTGCGGAGCAAAGGTCAGCAGCTCCTGCAAAACCTTTTCCGATCCTCCTGGCCAGATCAGGTACTCGTGCACCAGCGCCAGGCGCTCAGGCCAGGTAGGATCCCGGCTTGGGAGAGTGGGGACGACGGCCACGGGAAGGGATAGGCACGGTCAGGACTTGACAAGACGGCGTTTTTGGCCAATCGGGCCGCTCACCTGCTTGGCTTTTTCGTCGATCCGCTCGTTGATATAGTTGTAAATTTCGCGGAAGCGAGGCAGGGCCCGCATCTCCAAGCGGCTGCCATCCTTGAGGGTGAGCACCATATCTCCCCAGACGCCCAAGCCCCGTGGCACGATGACCACCTTGGCGATCTCGCTGTAGATCACGTCAGAGCGCTCCTTGCCGCCCCAGCCGCCGATCACCGTGATGCGGCGACTGGTAATCCGGTAGTGTACCCAGAGCTTGCGCACCAGTGCTCCCACAAACAAAGGCAGGCCGACCAGCGTGGCCCCGATGAAGGAGTTCAACACCAAATCGCCACTGTGAGGGCCACCCTCAAAAAAAACCTCTTCTTTTATAGCCATGTCCAGCTCACTTGCTGCCCCGCGTCAACCCGAACGATCCTAAAAACAATCGTGACATTCTCCCGTCACCGACTGCAAGCGGTACGGCGCCGGCTTTCCCACATCCCTGTTGGGCTTTTCCGGCCATTGCCAACGATGGAGTTTCCCTTAGCTGTCCCGGGGCACTTCCCAACCCGCCCAATGGCATTGAGGTCTGCGGCAAAGTATGACAAGATTAAGACACTTTGCCACTGACCCAAGCGCTCCGCGCTGCCGCAGGCCCTCACCCCCAACCCTCACCCCCAGCCCCTCTCCCAAAGGGAGAGGGGAGTTAGAGCAACGCAGTCGCGACAGCGTTGCGTGGCAACGTAGAGAAACGTTGCTATTTGAAATGACTATTTTGAAATTTTTGAAATGATGAAATGACTATTATGGTCTGGCTCAACCCCTTTGTTGGCCTAGCGTGCCAGGGGGAATGCCAGAGTCCAGGTATCTCGACGTTCACCGTTTGGGCAGAGCGCGGGACTTGGAGCTCCCTGCTGAACTCCTCGAAGGTTAAACAACAGGCGGAAAGCTCAGAAAGGGCAGGCGGGTGAGGATCCCTGGCACAGGGCCTACTTCCACTGGCAAGCCTTCGGCAGGCTCGAACTTGGTGCGCACATATCCCAATCCCAGGGATCCCGCTGCAGCGGGGCCGGCACTGGTCAGCAGCCCAATCTTTTCCCCCTGCCGCAAAATCGCTGTGCCGGGCAGGACTTCTCCTTGGACGCGGATCCCCCACAGAGTTTGGCGGATGCGTTTGTAGGTCACTTGCTTGGCCAAGACTTCCTGGCCGATGTAGCACCCTTTGGAGAGGGAAATGGCGTGCCACAGACCAGCTTCCAAGGGGTTGTAGTCGGGGGTGAGTTCTCGGTCGGCGGCGGGGCGACCGGCCTCCAGGCGCAGGACTTCCCAAAGTTCAGGTGGGGCCAGCTCCGCTCCGGCTTGGAGCAGGCGCTCGGCAAGGGCAGCTTTGTGTTCGCTAGCCCCCCAGAGGGTAAATCCCGGCTGGGCAAGGCCCGTGCCACAAGCCAGATGGACAGGGATCCCTTGGATCTCCACGCGGCGGTGCTCATAAGGTCTGGTTGGGATCCCTTCTGGGCCCACCACCTGCTCCAAGAGGGCCTGGCTCTGCGGGCCGATTAACCCAAAGCCAAAGGTCTGGTCGGTCTCATCTTCCAACTTTGCCCCCCGCACAAAGGGCAACAGACGCCCCAAATTCTGCATCAGCAGGCTGCGCCGCTGGGGTGAAGTCCAGATCCAGCAGTCTGCTTCTTCCACGTACACCGTTGCCAAATCCAGAATGCCGGCGGTGGAGGTCACGAAAACCGTATCCGCCCCTTGGCCGGGCTTAAGGGCTTTCAGATCTTGCGTGCTCTGGCTGTGCAAATAATCCAAGCCCGGGGATCCTTGCAGGCGCAGGCGGCCCCAGTCAGAGCGATCCAACAGCAGGGATCCCGTCCGTGTGACAGACATCGCTCACCCCAAAGATAGGATTTGGCTTTCTTTCCTACCCTAGAATAGGCTAGTTCACCCTATCGTCTGTGGCAGACCCCCGGTGTACTGATTGTGATCGAAGTTGAGGTTCACCAACAGTTGCGGCAGCTTTTGCGGCAGTCTCCCGAAGCTGTGTGGCCCCATCAGTTGACGATGGCCCGCATGGTGGCGCGGGGGCTGCGGTTGGGTCGCAGCACCTTGATTCAGGTGCCTGCTGGGGGCCAGCACCGCCTCAGTTATCTGCTGCCGGCTCTGATGTGGCCGGATGCCACGTTGCTCTGCGCTCCGGCGCCCGTGCAGGCGCAAATCTTGGGGGAAGAGATCCCCTGGCTACAACAGACCCTGCAGTTGCACAAGCCCGTCCTGCAAAAAGACCGCTGGCCGGAGCCCGATTTTCGGGGGCTGCTGTTGGTGGATCCCCTGGATTGGCTGCAGGCTCGCCTGAGAAAAGATACCTCGGAAGTGCCAACGCGGATCCCTCTGATCCTCGATGGAGCCGAAGACTTGGAAGATTGGGCCTACCAAGCGCTGACGGTGACCCTGGAAGCCAGCCACTGGCAGCAGCTCCGGCAGATCTTCCCCGCCGAAGCTGAGCAGCTTTCTCAGGCGCAGGTCAATTTGGCTCTGCGGCTTTTGCGGCGACCGCTTTGCCGCTGCCTGCTGCATGCGGATGAACAGGTTCACCTGGATGCTGCGCTGTCTTTGCTGGTGGGCCACCCCGGCTGGTTGCCGGATCCTTGGGATCAGATCCGCCGGCGGCTCAGGGATCCTGTTTCCAGTTGGATCTGGTGGGCGGAAACCGACCGAGAAACCGGTCGCCTCACCCTTCACCACAGCCCGACAGCTCTGCACGATCGGCTGGCACCCATTTGGGCCACACAGCCGGTGGTCATTATTGGGGAAGCGCTGGATCTGGATCGTCAGGCAGCAACCTATCGGCAACGGTTGGGCTTGCCGGATCTGACGCCGTTGCGATTTGCCTCAGGCGAAAGTTGGTCACGTTCCGGCGAGGCGGAGCTTTGCCTCTACTTGCCGCGCCTGCCTTTGCCCAACAACCCTCTATTTCGAGATCACCTGCTGCAAGAGCTGAAAAAGCTGATCCCTCAGACGCAAGGCTTTGTGGCGGTGTTGGTATCGGATCGGCCCCTGCAGGCACAGGTGGGTGCGGCTTTGGCCGCCGAATTCGGCTCGCGGGTGCGGGTGAACAGCCTATCTCCGGGAGAAAGAGGGATCTTGGTCTGCGACTGGCTCCACTGGCTGCACCACAAGGCCAGCCTGCCCTGCCCGGAGCTGCTGGCCATCGTCACCTTGCCTTTTCCCTCTGTGGAAGATCCCAGGGTGGCCGGACGGGTGCACCATCTGCAACGCACTCAGCAGGACTGGTTCCGTCAGTACCTTTTGCCGGTGGCCGCTGCCCAGTTGCAACGGGCCGTCGCGCCCCTGCGGCAAAACCTGCATGCGGGCCAAGACTCCAGCTCGCCGACCCGATGGGTGGCCATTTTGGATAGCCGCATCATTACCCGTAGCTACGGCGTCTCGCTGCTCAATGCCTTGGGGCCAACTTTGCGGGTCGAACAGCGCAGCCAATTGTTTGTTTAGGGATCCCTGGGCTTGTGGGCTCTTTGCCCTCACCCCCAGCCCCTCTCCCGGAGGGATGACCCAAGCGCTCCGCGCCGCTAGCGCGAACACCCCCGGCCCCTCTCCC